>CAZLIW010000378.1:0-2022 GCA_964559325.1 uncultured Halanaerobium sp.
ATAAATGTTTGATATACTATCAATATGAGAAGTATATGTTTAGAAATACAATAAAATTAAATATTTTTTGATGCTGTGTTTTCCTCCTTATGACCCTGTTAGAAATGACGGGGTTTTTGCATTACTGCTGTAATTAGTTGGCAATCAAGCGAGAGAGTAAAGGGGCAGGTGATAGATTGCAATTTAGCTGGGAAGATTTAAAAAATGATCCGGAACTGCTTAAAAACGCTGTTAAAAAATACGGTGTTAGGGGTTTAGCTGAAAAAGTCGATATAAAACATCCAACTGTCATATACCACTTAAACAAACTAGATGACAGGCCAGAACTTGAAAATCATGGACATAACCAAAGAAAATATTTAGCTGGTAATTTGGAAGATGAAAAAGAAGCTGCAGAAGATGAGAGATTAAAGATAAAAGAGTTTGATGATGGTAGCTATACAATTAAACATCCTTCCAAGGGTACTTTTCTCACAACTGATGATGAACTAAATGAACTCAGGTTTTATTACTGCCAGTTGGGATTAACCCAGGATGAAACCACCAATAAACTTAAAAAAATATTCGGTAAAGATAGCTTTAATTATGATAAATTTAAGATTCTTAAAAGAGCCTTTCATATAGTACATGGCAGCAGACCACTTCAAGAAAGAACTATTGACAATGGAAATAATCAGGAATTAGCTAAACAAGTGTTGAATAGAGAAGAAAAAGAGTTTGATGCAGTATTTAGAGAAGAACGAATTAAAAAACTTGAAAGTGAGAATAGAAAACTTCGCAAAAAACGTTATATTTCAAATAGAGTTATAGATAAATTAGGTCCACAAGTTAAAGCAATGAGATATAGTCCTCCTGAATTTAATTTTAAGACTTCTGAAAGTAAATGTGATTATTTATTATTACCATGTGATTGGCATACAGGTAAACAGATAGAAGCAGATAATATATTAGGATTAAAAGAAAATTATAACTATAATGTTTTACAGAGTAGAGTAGAAAAATATCTGAAAAAAATAATATATGGAATTAAGAGAGACAATCCAGGCAAAGTTACTACCGCTGATTTAGGAGATACCGCAGATGGTAAGGATATATATAAGAAGCAAGCACAAAATCAAGAATTATATGGCTATAAACAATGTGTTAAAGCCGCTGATCTTACAGAATATCTTTTAGCTGGATTACACAAAATAAATCCTAATTTAGAATATTTAAGAGTGCCGGGAAATCATAGCAAAAATGATGATAGCGATTTACTCATTGGAGAATTGGTAAAAAGAGGTATGAAAAATTACGAAAGCATTAAATTTGATATAAGTGATAATCAATACAAAGCAAGAATTATTAGAGGTATGAATCATGTATTTACTCATGGTGAAAATATACGAACTGGTACTTATACTAGGGCTAAAGATGTATTGAGTATTATCCAATTATTGAAATTAAATGCTAGATACACTTATGTCCATCAAGGTCATTTACATCATTGGGCTAAGGAAGGTGCTAGACATAATCATTGGTTGTGGCCAAGTATTGTTGGTGGAGATGAATTAGGTAATAATATTATGCAAGAAGGAGCGAGAGCTTCTCAAATATTTTTGAGATTAATTGATGATGGAATAGATGGTATTATTCCCGTTTATTTTGATTAAGGAGGACGAATGAATTCTAAAGAATCAGTTTTAAACCGAAGAAAAATAATTGCTGTTGATTTTGACGGTACGATTGTCGAGGATAATTGGCCCGGCTTTGGTGAAATAAAGCATAGAGTTGTTGAGAAGATGAAAGAAGAAAAATTAATGAATGATGCTTATATAATTATTTGGACTTGTAGATCAGGTGAGGATTTATCATTAATGCAGCAGTTTTTAGATTATCATAATATTCCTTATGACAGAATTAATGCTAATGCTCCCTGGATTATTGATGAATGGAAAAGAGATAACCGAAAGATATTTGCTCATAAGTATTGGGATGATAAAGCAAGGAGGATTGAATAATGATAGAAGGGATGGGAAACAA
>CAZLIW010000379.1:0-2016 GCA_964559325.1 uncultured Halanaerobium sp.
AAATATATAAATAAAAACCAGGGAGGAATAAAAAGATGGCTTTTAAAGATATGGAGAAATATTTAAAAGATAAAACCCCATTTTCAGTAAGAGAAAGATTTGATATGCCTGATTCAGACAAAAGATTTGATGGTGGAGCTCACTGCAGGATAGAGATTTCCGGTATAGAGAATGTAGATAATTTAGAGGCAATGATAGATGAAGCAGATAAAAGAAATATAACAGTACACAGGGTAATTTCCCTGGTCAGAGGAGCCTCACTGCTTGATGATGCAGAGCTTAAAGAATTTGCTAAACTGGGTGCAGAACATAATCTGGAACTTCTGGTTAATCCTTCAGCAAACAGAGGCTGGGACAATGGACGCCAGTATGTTACAGATGAAGGTTATGTGTCAGGTATGAGATTAAGAGGACATGATATGGCATATAACTACCTGAGAGAATTTGATCGCTGTCTGGAAGCAGGAATAAGAGGATTTTTAATAACTGATGAAGGTATGCTGAAAGTTTTAAATGATATGCGTGATAAAGGATTAATTCCTGAAGAGACTAAGCTTAAAGTATCTGTATTTGCAGGACATGGAACAGCATTTGGCGGCAAACTGGTGCAGGATTTAGGAGCAGATAGTTTTAATCCACTGGCAGATATGACACTGCCGATGCTTTCCTCTATCAGACAGGGTGGAGTAGATATTCCTTTAGATGTATATATGAGTCTTGTAGAATCAATGGGTGGATTCCAGAGATATCACGAAGCTGGAGAAATTGCAAGAATAGCAGCACCTGTATATTTCAAAATTGAGCCGGGACCATCTGAAGCAGAACTTTACAATACATGGATAGATGCACAGAATCCAGATTATGGTAATAACATGGCAAGACAGAGAATAAAATTAGCACAGATAATTATGGAATGGGTAGAAAGATCTGACTATGATATAGTAACTAATGATTACAAAGAAGATCTATCTATTCCCAAGCCATAGATATTGTTATATTAATGTGGCCTGGATATTTTATCCGGGCCATAGAGTTTCCAATATACAAGGAGGTAATAAAATGGATAATGTATTTGAATCTGCTATGGATTCTCTTCAGAAAGCCGGTAAAATAGCAGATGTCAACCCTAAAGTAATGGAATATTTGTCACGTCCCAAAAGAATTATAGATTTTTCTATACCGCTAAAAATGGATGATGGAAGTTTTAAACTGTTTACAGCATATAGAGTTCATTATAATGATGCACTTGGACCAACTAGAGATGGAACAAGATTTGTTCCTAATCTGGAAATGGACGAAGTAAAAGCTCTGGCATTATTTATGACAATTAAACATGCAGTGTCAGGTGTACCTGCAGGTGGTGGAAAAGGTGGAATTAAGGTTGATCCATCTAAATTAAGTGAATGGGAATTAGAAAGGCTGACAAGAGGATTTATTAGAAATCTGAAACCTAAAGGTCCAAATGTTGATATTCCTGGAGCAGATATAGGTACTGATTATAGAACACAATCCTGGATGCTGGATGAATATGAGCAGATTACAGGAGAACATAATCCACATGCAATCAATGACAAACCTTCGATTATGGGAGGTACAGTTGGTAGTGCTGAAGCAACCGGTCAGGGAATATTCTATGTAACTAAAGCAGCCTGTAAAGATGAAGGAATAGAACTGAAAGGTGCAGAAGTTGTAGTACAGGGATTTGGCCAGGTTGGAGCCACAATCTCACGTTATCTTTATGATGCCGGTGCAAAAGTAACAGCAGTAAGTGATATTAGTGGAGGCTTTTATAATAAAGATGGACTGGATATTCCTAAAATGCAGGAATATGTAAAAGAAAATAGAGTATTAGAGGGATATAAAGAGGCAGAAGAAATATCTAATAAAGATATTTTAGAAACAAAATGTGATCTTCTGATTCCTGCTGCCGTACAGAATGTTATCAATAAAGATAATGCGGATAATATAAAGACAGAAATGGTTGTAGAAGCTGCAAATGGTCCAACAACACCTGAA
>CAZLIW010000380.1:0-2007 GCA_964559325.1 uncultured Halanaerobium sp.
ATTTTAAAGGGAATTGCAAGAAGTCATAAGAAAATATATCTTCAGTTGAGCTATACAAATGATGAAGTAGGAAATCCAATTCTTGATAGAAATGAAATTTACAGGAGGGGGATTAATCCATATTCTGATACAATTACTGAAGAAGAATTTTATAAATACTTTGCAAATTATAAACATCCCTTTACTGGTGTTAATTATATAGATTTATATAAAGAAATAGCTGCTGAAACAGAAATAGAAATAATTCTGTCAAATAGAGCAGAAAAAATACTGGATTATACAAAAGATGTTCTTGCTGCTGATATACATACAAGAAAGAGGACAAAAAAGATTTTAAAAGAAAATGGAGCAGAAACTGTAATCGGTCTTGATGACATATGCACTGAAGATAAAGGAAAAGGTTATAATCAGGAATATGGTCTTTTAGGATCAAATAAAGCATCAGATATTGAGCTGAAATTATTTCCGCGTGATGGACAGGAGTTTGTGGATGATGTACAGGCAAGATTGAAAGATATTACTGGTAAAGATGTAGAGGTTATGATTTATGGAGATGGAGCTTTTAAAGATCCGGCCGCTAAAATATGGGAGCTGGCTGATCCGGTTGTTTCTCCAGCCTATACAGAAGGTCTAGAAGGAACACCATCTGAAGTGAAGTTGAAATATCTGGCAGATAATGATCTAAAAGATCTTGAAGGAGAAAAACTTCTGGAGGCAATGAAAGAAGAAATAAAAGGCAAAGAAGATGATTTGAGGGCAAACATTAAAGCTCAGGGTACAACTCCAAGACGGCTGACAGATCTGCTGGGTAGTCTCTGTGATCTTGTTAGTGGGAGTGGAGATAAAGGAACACCGATTATACTTATTTCTGGATATTTTGATAATCTTGCAGACGAATAATTGAGTTTGTGTGTTGAAAATGTTTATTAAATCTGCTGCTGGATAGCTGGATAATGGAATTTATAAAATCTAACTAAAAAGGAGAAAATAATGGAGAAAAAAATTGCTTTAGTAACTGACAGCACTGCCGATCTTTCCCGAGAAATGCTTGATGAACTAAATATTAAGTTTCTTCCACTAAAAATTATATATAAAGAGGAACAGTATCATGATAGAATAGATATTGAACCAGAGGAAGTCTGCCGAAAAATGGATGAAGAGATTCCAACTACTTCAATGCCCAGCCCAGGAGAAATAGAGGAACTTTACAGGGAGCTGAAGGCTGAAGGTTATGAAAAAATAATTTCTATTCATATTTCCAGTGGGCTTAGTGCAACCTACAGTAACTGTAGAATGGTTGCAGAGCAGATGGAAAATATGGAGATTGCAGTTATTGATTCTAAAATGCTTTCTATGGGTTTGGGAAGACTTGTTCTTTATGCACAGAAGCTGATTTCTGAAGGTAAAAAGAGTTTTGCTGAAATTATTGAGATGGTCGAAGCCAAAAAAGAAGAAATAGATGTTTTCTTCATTGTTGATACACTTAAGTATCTTAAAGAAGGCGGCCGAATTGGTAAGGTGCAGGGAACTTTGGCTGAACTGTTTAATATTAAACCGATAATATCTATTGATGAAGATGGAGAATATTTTAATTTTGATAAAGTTAGAAGAAAAAAGAGGGCCTTAAAGAAAATGTTCGAAATAGCTAAAAAAAGGGTAAAAGACGGTAGTTATTTTATTGATGTAATGCATGCAGCGGCTGAAAAGGAAGCTGAAGAATTGTATAATAAATTTGCTGAACTGTCGAATGTAAAACAGAGTATACTGGGAGAAATAAGTCCGGCTATGATTGTTCATGCTGGCCCAGGTCTAATTGGAGTTGTAATAACTCGGATATTTTAAAAATATTAAACATTCCAAGAATTTTTCTTGAATATATTATATATTCCCCTTATGAATAGATAGGTTATATTATAGAAACCTGTTTATCAAAAGGGGATTTTTTTACATCTGATTAATTTCTGAAAATTGAAATATATTTGTCGAATTAAGTTGAATTAAAAAGAA
>CAZLIW010000381.1:0-2006 GCA_964559325.1 uncultured Halanaerobium sp.
ACCATCATGGATTGCTTTTTCTACAATTTCTTCAAAATCATCTTTTTTTACACCGATTTCTTCTAGATTTCTAGGAATATCCGCCAGCTCTTTCAGTTCATCAAGTAGTTTAACCACCTCATCAACAGCTGCTTCAGCACGGTTTTCTGCTGGAGTAGATGAATATATTTCCGGGCCAGCCAGAGAAAGCAGCAGATCAGAATAAGAGTTGCGGCAGTAATCAAATTTAAGATTATATTCCATTCCATGTGAAAGCAGTATAGAAATTGCATCACCATGTGAAACATCAGAAACAGATTCACAGGCATGGCCAACAGCATGAATAATACCGACCATAGAATTTGAAAAGGCTATTCCTGCCATTATAGAAGCATTTGCCATTGCCATTCTGTATTTTACATTATCTCCCTCTTTAACAGCAGGTTTAAGATATTTCCCGATCAGTTTGATTGCTGTAAGTGCATAATTATCACTTAAAGGATTTTTCTGCAGCCCTGTATATGCTTCTACTGCATGTACAAGTGCATCCATACCCGAAGAAGCAGTCAGACGGGCCGGAAGAGAAATGGTCATTCTGGGATCAAGCACTGCTAAATCCGGCAGCAGTCTATTAGAAAAAAACTCCAATTTCAATTTTCTTTCTTCATCTGTTATTACCGCTTCTACTGTTGCTTCAGATCCGGTACCAGAAGTTGTAGGGATAACAATAAGTGGTTTCATATCCCCATGTGCTGTTTCTACTCCCACCAGCTTTCTTATATCATCGCTATTTTCAGAGATCATTAAATTTATGCCTTTAGCAGTATCTATTACAGAACCACCACCCAGAGCAATAATTGAATCACAGTCATTTTCTCTAAAAGCCTCGACAGCTTTTTTAACAATATCTACTGAAGATACACTGGGGATTTTTTTGAATATATGTCTTTCACTGATTTCAAATCTCTGCAGGTGCTCAAGGAGCAGATCTAGCAGATTTAACTCATCCAGCATTTCATTTGTAAGAATAAATGGTTTTTTAATTTTAAGTCTTTCCATTTCATATTCAAGAGTTGAAAGAGCATTTTTGCCGGAGTTTATTTTTACTGGATTGTAAAATTCATAATATTCAGGAAATCTCATTACATTCACCCTTCTCTTTATTTAAAGTTAGAGTATGCAGAAAAAGCATTACTCTCCCTGTTTCTTTATTTATTTTATTTGGTATTATGTCTTTTGTCATAAATGACGGAAGCATATATGATTCTAAAATCTCAAGCATATAGATCAGAGATACTCCAACAGAAAAATCTCCATCTATAATTAATCTGTGTTCAGAAAATGAATCTCTTATACTTTCTTTTACAGAAAAAACCTGATATGCAAGCTCCTCATCTTTAAAAAAAAGTTTGAGATCAGCGCTTTTGTCATTTTCCTTAAATCCAAGATAATGTAATTTATTGTTTAATTTTTTGATAACCATAAATGGTCCATGTTTGTCAGCTGCCAGAGCTGTGGTAAATTCATCCGGCCAGAATTCCAGTTCTTTTTTTATTCGACTGTCTTTTGCAGAAAGAACAACCAGAGATCTCCCTGCTATAAGCAAAATTATTCTATCTATTAAATGGTGTATAAATTTCAAATCTATTTACCCCCTGATAATTATCAAAGTTTTTTGTGTCTGGCCCTATCTCCACCGATCATTCTGGGCCTTGTTCTGCAGGCAGTAAGATGAGCTTCACCAATCTTTTTTACAGAAAGTCGAACTGGAACTGCGACTTCTTTTAAATGCATTCCGATAAATGCATCTCCTATATCAATACCAAAATCAGCTCTTATATTTTCTATCATTAGCGGATCATCAAAATATTTATATGCAGCTGTGGCAAAAGCTCCACCTGCATTTCGGTGTGGAATAACATTTACCTCTTCCAGCTTTTCGTTTGCTGCATATTTTCTTTCAACAACCAGAGCCCTATTGATATGTTCACAACCCTGTACAGCAGCATATATATTATTTTCTATCA
>CAZLIW010000382.1:0-2003 GCA_964559325.1 uncultured Halanaerobium sp.
GGACCTTTACCTCCAACAATTTGGTCCTATGATGAAAGTCTTGAAGGTTATCCATATAATCCAGAAAGAGCTAAGAGTTTGCTGAAAGGAGCAGGTTATGGTGATGGCTTCGAATTTACTCTCCGCACCTATTCTGCACCAAGAGCCTATAATCCAGTTGGTTCAAGACTGGCTACAGCTGTACAGCAGTATCTAAGTGAAGTAGGAATTCAGGCAAATATAGAACAGCTGGAATGGGGTACCTATATAGAAGAAGGTAAGGCAGGTAAACACACAGCTGCATTCTTTGGCTGGATTGCTGACAATGGTGACCCGGATAACTTCTTAAATGTATTCTTTAACTCTGCTAATCAGGGTTCAACAAACCGTGCTTTCTATACCAATCCAAAAGTAGATGAACTATTAGAACAGGCACAGCAGATTACTGATGAAGATAAGAGAGAAAGAATATATAAAGAGGTACAGGGTATTATCGTTGATGATGCTCCATTTGTATTCTTAAATCATATGAAGATGCAGATTCCGGTAAGAAGTAATGTAGAAAATTATGTATTATATCCAACTAACAACAAATATTTCCATAAAGTATGGCTGGATCAGTAATATAAACAGTAATCAGGGGGTGGTATTTCACCGCCCCCTTTAAAATGTTTTGAGGTGAATAAATATGCTAAATTATATTCTTAGAAGACTACTATTTTTAATTCCATTATTACTGGCAATTTCAATTGTAGTTTTTTTTATGATTCATTTAATACCAGGTGATCCTGTACAGATTATGCTTGGAGATAAGGGAACAGCAGAAGATGCTGCTAGATTGAGAGCAGAACTGGGACTTGATAAACCTCTACATGTACAGTATTTTAAATTTTTATCAAATTTGCTAAAAGGAGATTTAGGAAGATCTATTAGAAATAGGAATCCGGTTATTGATGAAATCGGGACTTCTTTTCCAGCAACAATTGAATTAACAATACTTAGTATGATTATTGCCAGCGTTATTGGTGTTATAGCCGGAATAATATCTGCGATAAAACAGTATTCTTTAATAGACAATGCGACCATGGTTGCAGCTCTGCTGGGTATTTCTATGCCAGTATTCTGGGTTGGAATGATGCTGATGCTAATTTTTGCTTCTAAGCTGGGCTGGTTGCCTATTTCAGGACGAATATCCAGAATGGCGGATCTTAATGTAATAACTAATTTTTATATTGTGGATAGTATAATCACACAGAACTTGGCCGCTTTTAAAAGTACTGTATCACATCTTATTCTGCCGGCACTTACACTTGCAACAATACCGGTGGCTATGATTGCAAGAATGACAAGATCTACCACACTGGAAGTTTTAAACCAGGATTATATAAGAACTGCCCGTGCAAAAGGTTTACCCGAAAAAATTGTGATTATAAAACATGTTCTAAAAAATTCACTTATTCCTGTAGTGACAATTATTGGACTTCAATTTGGAAGTTTTCTTGGTGGAGCAGTTTTAACTGAAACTGTGTTTGCCAGAGCTGGTGTTGGCCGCTTACTTATCAATGGTATTTTAGGGCGGGATTTTCCCGTAATACAGGGAGCAGTAATATTTATTGCAACATTTTTTGTATTTATTAATCTAGTAGTGGATATTCTATATTCCTATCTGGATCCACGCATACATTATTCTTAAAATGGAGGTGTAAAATTTGGATAATTTAGAAAAAGCTCCGAAAGAAAATAAAGTAAAAAGTGAAAGTTTGTGGAGTATTTCTTTTAAAAGACTCCGCAAAAATAAAACTGCAATTGCAGGAATAATGATAATTATAATTTTTGCTCTAATTGCTGTACTGGCTCCCTATATTGCACCATATGACCCATTTAATCAGAATTTTATTAAATCATTTCGTGCACCTTCATCTGAGCACTTTTTAGGAACAGATGAATTTGGAAGAGATATTTTCAGCCGCATTATATATGGGGCAAGAATATCACTTCAGATAGGATTTATTGCTGTGTTTATA
>CAZLIW010000383.1:0-1984 GCA_964559325.1 uncultured Halanaerobium sp.
GCTCATTCAGCCCCTACGACAAGCATAGGGGTTTTCTGAGCCAACTTCTATAAAAAAAATTAAAAAAACAATTAAGAAAATAATTAATCTACAGATAAATAATATAAATAACAAAAGGAGTGAAACAATGAGTCTAAAACAGGAAACACTGGAAATGAAAAACTGGGCAGTTGTTGGTGCAACAGATAAAAAAAATTGCTTTGGTTATATGATAGTTAAAGAATTGCAGAAACATAATTACAATGTCTATCCTGTTAATCCAAATCATGAAGAAATAGATGGCATAAAATGCTATCCAGATCTGGATTCCATAGACGAAAAAATAGATGTGGTAGATATGGTAGTCAATCCAGAAATAGGTATTAAAATTATGGAAAATGTTAAAGATAATAATATAAAATATGTATGGCTTCAGCCTGGCGCAAGAAGTGATGAAATTAGAGAATATGCAGCTGAAAATGATATAAACCTGGTTGAAGACTGCATTTATGCAATTTTAAGTTAAAGATTAAATAATATTAACCAATCTGCGTGAATAAAGGCCCGATAATAAACCGGGCCTTTTACTAATTTATTATTTTTTTAACAGCTTAACAGCAAAATTCTTAAGTTATTGAAGCCTGATAGATCTTTTCTACCGCATCTGTTATTTCAGCATCAAATTCTTCTTCAGTCTGGTCAACATGTAAATTCTGCAGCAGAGCTCTAGAAAAACTAGCTATCAATCCATGGTTTTCTGAAAGCTTTTCTACCGCTTCTTTCTGGCTGTACCCACCTGACAGTGCTACAACTCTAAGCACATTTGGATGTTCTATCAGATCAAGATAAAAATCTTTTTTATCAGGTATTGAAAGTTTAAGCATAATAAATTCATCATCAGACAGCTGATCAAGATATTTCAAAATCTCTTTCTTCATTATTTTTTCAGATTCCGCTTTATCTTTGCTGTGAATATCTACCTCAGGTTCCAGAATAGGAACAAAACCTGCGTCCACAATTTTTTTTCCGTATTCAAACTGCTGTTCAACTATTCTTTTAATTCCTACCGGATTGGCTTTTTTGATAACAGAACGCATTTTAGTTCCAAATATATTATAATTTTTCGCCTTTTCAAGCAGATCATCAAGTTCTGTCATCGGCTTCATCAGCAGTACATCATCTTCGCGCTTTTCTTTACCCTGATCAACTTTCAAAAACGGAATAATACCTTTTTTATTCCAGAGATAATCGGCTGTTTTTATACCTTCTACGTCACGCTCCATTGTCTGCTTAAACAGTATAGCACCCAGGATCTGATCAGATTTAAAAGAAGGACTGCTTATAATTCTGGCCCTCATCTCATGAATAAGATCGAACATCTTTTCTTCACTATCATACTGATTTTCCGGAATTCCATAACCTGCCAGTGCTTTAGGAGAACTGCCTCCACTCTGATCTAAAGCTGCAATAAAACCTTTACCATCTCTCATCAATTCAAACTGTTTTTGATTCATTTTAATACACCCCACATTTAAGTATTGAATTATAAAATTATACTTTTATTTAAATCTTCCTCTTTAAAACTTCCTCAAAAAAACAATAAAACCTCCATATTTTCTAAAATTTTATTTTTATATTAAAATTAAAGTCACTTTAGTAATAATTTAGATTAAAATTTCGTTTAGGAATTTTCTTTCAGAAATTTTTAAACTTTTTTGTTCTGCTTTTCTATTTTGTTCTGCTGACCATATTTTTAGAATTTCTCTTTGCATGATACATTGCATCATCAGCTCGCTTAATAAGTTCAGACAGGCTTTCATCTTCTGCATCTTTTTTAAGCTGTGATACACCAAAACTGCATGTAATATGTCCCGCTTCTGCAAATTGATGACCAGCAACTGCCTCCCTTACTCTTTCAGCAACAGAAACAGCTGTCTCTATTTCCACATTGGGAGTCAAAATTAAAAATTCTTCCCCTCCCAGCGGATTAGTATGTCTTTATATC
>CAZLIW010000384.1:0-1982 GCA_964559325.1 uncultured Halanaerobium sp.
AAATTGAGCTGAGCCATAGGATGTTTCCCAGCACCAGTATATTCAGTTTCCTGAACAACTATTATCTCATCTTCATCAAATTCTGAAGCAAGTGCAAATGCTGCTGCAAGTGAAGTATTTCCAGCCGGTCCTCTTTCCAATCCTTCAATCTGGGCCAGCATTTCTGTAATATAGAAAACCTCCCCCTGTTTTACCGTAACATAGCGATCCATATAGCGCAGAGCTCTGGCTGCACTGCGGGGAACGTCTGACCTATCCGGCCAGGTAGCAAAAGGAACACCAAAACCGGTGTGTCCGGTGGTGAAAGATTTGCGATTAAAATCACTGTCACCTGCCATATGCAGTCCAGATAAATCCACACTTGCACCTATAACTTCTGTATCTTCAGCACCAGCCTTTATTAATCCTCTGGCAGTTCCTGTAAGATTACCTCCACCGGCATGTGTGGCTATTACTGCTGCTGGTTTTTTACCTTCTCTTTTCTGCAGCTCTTCTATTATTTCTACACCAAGTGGCTCAACACCTGCTATTCCAAAGGGTGTATATAGTGAAGCATTAAAAAACCCTGTTTCCGAAAGAACTTTAAGAAATGTATAAAAAAGCTCTGGTCCTACAGATAACTGAATAACTTCTGCCCCATATGCCTCACACTTTCTTCCTTTTTCCAGTATTTCAGGCTGTCCTTTACCTTTACTGTCATAGGCTTCCTGTACTATTATGGTATCTAAGTTTCGCATTACTGCCTGTGATGCAACTGCTGCTCCGTAATTTCCACTTGTTGCTGCAGCAACTCCTTTATATCCATTTTGGGCTGCATGATAGACAGATACTGATGCCCTTCTTGCTTTATAGCTTCCAGAGGGATTTGCAGCTTCATCTTTAATAAATATTCTGGCCCCTTTACCGGGAGCAGAATATTTTCGGGCCAGCTTTGAAATATTTTTGAGCTCTATTAATGGAGTACTGCCAACAGAAGTCTCAGCCTGAATTCTCCTTATTTCATCGAGAGAATAACCGACTTCTGACATCATTTTTTCATAATCAAATACAATATCTCCTTTTTCAAATCTGCTGTAATCTATTCCTACAGCCTTTTTCATTATTTCATTCTTTTTATTCATAAATTGAGAATAATTCATGCCACCCATTTATTCCACCTCTTCTCTCAGAATCATATGCAGAGATTTGCCAATTTTCTGCAATTCCGGGATTGGAGCACCATATTTATGCTCATATGAGGGGTTAATTTTTTTAAGAGTGCCTATGTGTTTTCGACCAATATATGTTTCTATCTCACATTCTTCTCCTATATATGCTGTTTTAGTTAAAAAACCATTTATTCTCATTTCTAATGGCACTTCTGCTGTATCATCAGGTATTCCTGGAGCTCTCTCTCCCGGTTCTAAAATCACTTTATAAATCTGTACCCAGCTTCCTGCAGAAACTTTCTCTTTTTTGGGCATAATAATACCTCCTTAGATATCTTTTTCAGCCAGACAGTAAACTATAGGCATATCTGCCATTGTCTTCAGGCCTGACCCTGCATTAAATACATTTATAATCATATTTACTGCAACTGCCTGAGTTCCTTTTCCTCCTGGAATTTCCGGTTTAATTTCTAAATTTATTGTTGGATCACCTTCTATTTTTATGTAATCTCCTGTTTTAATATCTTCTTTTTAGTAGGAGCCACTTTCATAAAAGTTAAAGGTTTAACGTATTTAGAAGAATACCTACCAAGACTATTTCTAAAAAATATCTCATATAAATGATCTATCTTTTTATTATCTTTATCAGCATAAACAGTTAAAGATTCGTATCTTTTATGTAAGTTTTTTAAAGATAAAGTTTATGATACAAGAATTCCTAGAAATGTCAGAGTAAGCGAAGCACCTTCTTTTGGGCTCCCTGTTATCTTTTATGATGTAAAATCTAAAGGTGCAGTTTCTTATATGGATTTTGTAGAGGAGGTGTTAGAAAGT
>CAZLIW010000385.1:0-1980 GCA_964559325.1 uncultured Halanaerobium sp.
CACGTCTGGGGGGCGTGAGGTCCCGGGTTCAAATCCCGGCAACCCGACCATTTAAAGAATTTGTTAAGCCCGCCAGGGCTTTTTTCTATTTACAGAAATAAAGGAGCATAAATATTAATGATAAAATACAGCTTGATAACTCTTGGCTGTCCTAAAAATGAAGTTGACAGCCAGCATATGAAGGGATTTTTGTCTGATTATAATGAATTTATAGAAACTGATGACTTTGAAAAAGCTGAAGTAATTATTATAAATACCTGTGGATTTATACAGGATGCAAAAGAAGAATCTATTGAAACTATTTTAAATGCAGCATCATATAAAGAAAATCATTCCTGCAGTTCTTTAATAGTTACAGGCTGCCTTACTCAAAGATACAGCAGTGATCTTATAAAGGAAATTCCCGAAATAGATGCTGTTTTAGGAACAGGAAATTTCGACAGAATTGTTGAAGTAATTAAAAACAGTCTTGCTGGAAAGAAAAATGAAGGTATATCAGAACCGGGTTTTGACTATCGTTCTGATCTGCCGCGAAAGCTGGATAATAATTATTTTGCATATCTAAAAATTGCAGAAGGATGTAATAATAACTGTACTTACTGCAGTATACCAAAAATAAGAGGGCCTGTTAAAAGCAGAGAAATTGAAGATATCGTTAAAGAAGCAAATAATCTGGTCAAAAAAGGAATCAAAGAATTAATTGTAATAGCTCAGGATACAACACAGTATGGAATTGATATTTATGGAAAATCTGCTCTAACTCCTCTTCTAAAAAAACTTGTCAATTTAAATGGAATTAGGTGGATTCGAATACTTTACAGCTATCCAGAGTTTATTAAAGATGATCTAATAAATCTCATTTCCAAAGAAGATAAACTCTGCAGTTATTTAGATCTTCCTATACAACATTCTGCAGATAAAATAAGAAATTTAATGGACCGCAGAGGAAAAAGTAAAGATATCTCTAATTTAATAAATAAACTACGAAATAACATTTCAGATATTGTCATCAGAACTTCTTTAATTGTTGGTTTTCCAGGTGAAACAAATGAAGATTTTTTAGAACTTAAAAATTTCGTCAAAAAGCACGAATTTGACCGGCTGGGAGTATTCAAATTTTCTAGAGAAGAAGATACAGCTGCTTATAATTTTCCCAATCAAATATCAGAAGAGGTTAAAGAAAGACGTTATGAAGAAATAATGGAATTACAGCAGCAGATTGCACTGAAAAAAAATCGAAAACTGGTTGGTGAATCTCTGGAGGTGGTTATTGAGAATATTGAAGATGAACATTATCTTGGCCGTTCTAAATATGATGCTCCGGAAATAGACAATCAAATTTATATTAAAAGAAGTTCAAACCAGAACAGCAGCTTAAAAATTGGTGATTTTGTAAATTGTAAAATAAAAGAAGCTTATGAATATGATTTGATAGGAGAGATTTCAAATGAATCTACCGAATAAATTATCAATGTTGAGAATTTTTTTAGTTCCAATAATAGTTGCTTTATTACTTTACAGTGCAAATTTTCCGTTTTATGGTGATCTGGCAGCTCTAATTATATTTGCAGCTGCTGCACTTACTGATAAGTATGACGGTTATTATGCAAGAAAATATAATATGATTACACAGCTGGGAAAAATTTTAGACCCACTTGCAGACAAACTTTTGATATCAGGAGCTTTAATAGCTTTTGTTGATCTGGGAAAAATATCTGCCTGGGTTGCCCTGGTTATTATAGGACGTGAACTGGCAGTTACAGGGTTAAGAGTTGTTGCAGCAGGACAGGGAATTATCATTTCTGCCAACATGTGGGGTAAATGGAAGACGACTATCCAAATTATTACAATAATAGCCCTAATCCTTGATCCAGTATTGTTTAATTTACCTTCTATTTTGATAACATTTCTTGTCTGGACAGCAGTTTTAATCACTATTTATTCTGGATATGTTTATTTTGCATCAGCTGATTTAGATTA
>CAZLIW010000386.1:0-1971 GCA_964559325.1 uncultured Halanaerobium sp.
TAATTTTTTATATAAAAATTTAAATAAAAAAAACACCAGTACTTTATAATAACAATGCTCTGAAAAAATCAGGCAAATATTAAGTACTGGTGTTATTTTTAATTTTTAAAAATTAAAAATAAAGTTAAAATGATTAGAAAATTTAATTAAACAGCAGGATTCAGCATCTATATTCGATCCAGAGTAAAATATCTTTTATAACTTCTTCTTTTTCTGGTTCATTTAATATTTCATGATAAAGTTTTGGATATATTTTTAATTCTCTGTCTTCTGAACTAATCATATCATATAGTTTTTCTGAACAGCCGGGATCTACAATTGCATCTGAACCTCCATGAAGAACTAAAACAGGATATTTATAGTTTTTCAGATTATCCACCAGCCATGGTATAGCATTATCGAGCATTTCTTTCATCAGTTTTAAAGTGGTGAATTCAGATACATAAGGATCTTTTTCATAATCATCGATGACATATTCTGATCTGGAAATAAGGTTTCCAAGTTCATTGGGTAATTTCATATCAGGTTTTTCTTCAAGACTTAACTGCTGTATTTCCTCAAAAGCATCTGTAGTATTTGTCCAGCCACCGCTTAATATTTGACCATTTAGTTTATCAGGGAATTTTATTCCATAAGCAGCAGCAATAAATCCTCCCATACTGTGGCCGAGCATAAAGATTGGAAGTTCAGGATTTTCTTTTTTTGCAATATCAACTACAGTATCTGCATCTTTTAAATAGGTATTAAAATCATCTATATATGTTTGCTTACCATCAGAACGCCCATGCCCTCTGTTGTCAAATCTGTAAACAGAAAAACCTTCTCCATTAAATCGTCCTGCAGGGTAATCATATCTGCCCTGATGTTCATCGAGTCCATGCACAAAAACAATAACTGCTTTCGGATCATCGACAAAATCTTTTCGCATAAATAATTTTTTTCCATCAAAGGTATCAATATACTTACTGTTGTGCATAAATATCCCTCCTGTAAATGTTATTGTATTCTATTATTTAAATAATTCTCTATAATATTTAAAAAACCTTTAAGTAATAATTTTATAATATAATATGTATCCAAAAAGAGTATTTGTTGAACATTAGCCATTTTTCGTTAATCAAATTCAAACAGTTTTTATATGATTTATTTAAATATTCAGTACCTGAGTTGCAATTTTAATGAGTTGGAAACGCAAATTAAATTTTTTGGTAAAATCATAATATAGGTGTAGATTTTTAGAAAAAAGCTCTTAATTTAACCATTTAATAAATTAAATCAACAAATAAGCAGGATTTTGACAATGTAAAAAGAAAAATATAAGATAGTACAAACCAAAAAAATGGAGTTGATAGTATGGAGCACGATAATTTGAATTATCCTTATTCGTCGAGAAGAACAACTACTTTTGGAAAAAATGGTATGGTGGCTACTTCACAGCCACTTGCTGCACAGGCTGGGCTGGAAATATTAAAAAAAGGTGGTAATGCAATTGATGCAGCTGTTGCAACTGCAGCATGTCTTACAGTTGTAGAACCTACATCTAATGGAATTGGTGGAGATGCATTTGCAATAGTCTGGCATAAAGATGAATTACATGGCTTAAATGCAAGTGGATTTTCTCCGGAGGGAATTTCGATTGAAGCTGTTAAAGAAAGAGGGGTAGAGGAGATGCCCAAGACAGGATTTATTCCTGTAACTGTACCAGGAGCACCATCAGCCTGGGCAGCACTTAATAAAAAGTTTGGTAAACTTTCTTTATCAGAGGTTTTAGAACCTGCAATAAAACATGCAGAAGAAGGATATCCATTATCACCGGCGCTTGGATATTTCTGGAAGAGAGCTTATAAAAAATACACCGAAATGCTTGATGGAGAAGAATTTGAGAACTGGTTTAAAACTTTTGCACCAGATGGCAGACCACCAGAGATTGGTGAAATATGGTCTTCACCGGAGCATGCTGAAACATTACGT
>CAZLIW010000387.1:0-1956 GCA_964559325.1 uncultured Halanaerobium sp.
CCAGGTTCAATAAAATTAACATCAATATTCTCTTCTTTAAACCAACCCATCTCTTCAGCTACAAATAATCCCGTGTGGTTTGTATTGGGAACCCAGTCCAGCAGAAAATCAACCTCTTCTGCAGCAGTATTTGCTGATAATAAAAGTATCAGCACAGCTGTAAAAACAATTACTTTTCTCATTTAAATTTCCTCCCTTTTTTGTTCTTTCCAGGGGATAAAAACTTTTTCTAAAAGATCAATAGATTTGAATAACATTATAGAAAAAAGAGAGATAAACACTATCCCTGCAAAAACCCTTGCTGTCAAATAAGAATTCGAAGATCTTACTATAAATACTCCCAGACCCATGTCACTGCCCATCCATTCTGCTACAACTGCTGCCATAACAGCATATGTTGCTGAAATTCTCATACCACTGAAAATCATCGGCAGTGCTGCAGGAACCCTTACTTTAGTAAAAATCTGCCAATTTGTTGCACCCATTGATTTTAAAAGACTTATCATATCTCTATCTGCTGTAGAAAGGCCATCTATCGTATTTACAGCTGCCGGAAAAAAGCAGGCTAGTATTACTATTAAAATTTTTGGTAAAATACCAAAGCCAAACCAGATAACCAAAAGCGGAATCAAAATAACTATTGGCACAGTCTGAGAAATAACCAGCAGTGGATAAAAAGTCTGTTTTAAAATATCAAAATGAAAAATAACAACACCTGTAATAATTCCTGCAATAGAGGAAATAATCAGCCCCAGTATTGATTCAAAAAGTGTTCTCAAAGAATGTCTCAAAAGCAGTTCTCTGGTAAGAAATATTTCTCTAATAATTTCCAAAGGTGAAGGAAGAATCCAGCTTTCTATATCAAAGAATACAACAGCAAATTCCCATACTAAAATAAGCAGGAAAAAGAAAACAAGTACAGGCAGATGTTTTTTAATTTTCTTTTTAATTTTCTTTATCATTTTTAATTTCCCTCATTCTGCCGTTCCAATTTTTCTGCAGTTGAGCCAAGATCACTGCCTGTAGCAAGCTTTATATAGCTTATAACATTCCCACTGGAAGCATTCTGAATTGCTTTGTGAGCTTTTAAAGCAGTCTCCCAAATTTTATCCAGTTCTCCCTCTATAGTAGTCGAAAAGGCTGCAACAGTGTAATCATGACCGGATTTTTCTATTATATCTATAGCTATATCAACAAGTTTATACAATTCTTCTTTTTCTGCAATTCCCAGAGGAAGACACTGAATATCTACTGCTGATTTCATAATATCACTCCTTCCATTAAAATACAAAAGCTACCCAAATGGGAAGCTGATTTTTATTCTTCCCTACACTGGAATTATCCAGACCAGGTTCTAAGGGTTGAAATTTATCTCTCAGCCTTATGGCACCCCTGAAACTATATTCCTTTAATATTATCTTTCGAGATTGAATATTAAAATCCTCTTATATAATAAAAAATATTAATTATTGTTATCTAATTCATCTAAAGACAACCACGGACAGATGATTTTTTCAATAAAATCAACAAATAAAAATAATATCAGACCCAAAAAACTCAATGTTAAGATTCCTGCAAACATTTCAGTATAATTAACTCTTGTCCATGCATCCATTATAAAGAATCCAAGTCCTTCAAAAGTAGCAAAAGTTTCAGTAAAAAACAATACTGCTATTGCTGTACCTAAACTGATGCGTATTGAAGTAAAAATTCTGGGCAGAGATGCAGGTAAGATAACATGCCAGAACAATTCTGCTTTTGTGGCTCCCAGAGATTTAACAGAAAGTATCAATTCCTGATCTATTGACTTGGATGCATCACGGGTATGAACAAGTATCTGAAAGAATACTATAAGTCCTATTAAAAATACTTTTGAGAGATCACCAAGACCTAAAAATAATAAAACTACAGGTAAAAAAGCTATCTTTGGCACTGGATAAGCCAGATAAATAAATG
>CAZLIW010000388.1:0-1952 GCA_964559325.1 uncultured Halanaerobium sp.
TGTCGGAGGTGCTCCTTTCAGACTGAACGATCAGTTGTGGAAAATGGTTGGAGCAGATGCAAGGGGAAAAACAGCCTATGATGTTATTGACTTGATAGAAAGGTTGGTGTAGTCATGGCAAATAAAGAGATGAATTCTTTTGATAGAGTTATGTGTTCATTAAGTTTCAAAGAACCTGATAGAGTGCCTTTATGCCTTCTTCTTTCAGTATATGGAGCAAAGGAAATGCAAGTAAGTGTTAAAGATTATTTTTCCAAGTGGGAAAATATTGTAAAGATGCAGCTTAAAATGAAGAAAAAATATAATAACGACTGTATATATACTTTCTTTTATGCTGCAATAGAGATTGAAGCTATGGGTGGAGAAGTTATATTCTTACCTGCCGGTCCTCCTAATTCAGGAGAACCAATAATAAAGTCAAATATTGACATAGAAAAATTTGAAATACCGGATGTTAAAAAAAATATCCATTTAAGTAAAGTATTAAAAGCTACTAAAGAATTAAAATCAAAGGTAGGAAATGAAGTTCCTATAGTAGGTGTTGTAATGTCACCTTTTTCTTTACCGGTTATGCAAATGGGTTTTGAAAAATACTTGGATTTATTATATTTCCATCCTAATCATTTTGATATACTTATGAAAAAGAACGAAAAGTTTTGTGTTGAATGGGCAAATGCACAGGTAGAAGCAGGAGCTTCAGCTATATGCTATTTTGATCCCCTTTCTTCACCAAATATCATCGAACCCCACACATACCTTAATACAGGATACAAAGTGGCTAAAAGAACTTTAAAAAGAATAAATGGACCAACAGCAACACACCTAGCATCTGGAATAGCACTTCCAGTAATAGATGAAATAATTAGTACCGGGACACAAGGATTAGGTTTTAGCTCTTCAGATGACTTGACATTGATAAAAAAAGCAGCAGAAGATAGAATTTGTTTAATAGGGAATCTAAATGGTCTGGAAATGGTAAATTGGGACAAACCTAAGGTTGAAAAAGAAATTAAGAACCTTATTATAAAAGCAGGTAAGGGCGGGGGATTAATTATCTCAGACAATCACGGTGAAATACCATTTCAGGTTCCTGAGAAGGTTCTTTTACAAATTTCTGAAGCTGTTAGAAAATACGGCAAATATCCAATTGAAAAATCATATTAATGAATTAACCCTAGGATAAATAGATAAAAAAACTTTTAATTAAAAGAATAATAGTATGAGGTATGTACCTGTACAAAGTATTAAAGAAAATTCAATATTAAAAAAGACTGTATATGGACCTAAGGCCAATGTATTGTTAAAAGAAGGTCTTGTTCTTGATTCATATTATATAGCAAGTTAAAAAAACTAGGTATTAAAGGTATTTATATAGAAGATGGATTATGCAAAGGTATAGAGATAAAAAATATTATAAGCGAAGAGCTAAGACATGAAGCAGTTACAAGGGTTCAAGAAACCTTCATATATGAACAGAAATCTAATGCCTCCGATAAAGAATTAGAAAAAAATTCCCATGCAAGTTATTGGAGAAAAAAATCAAAAAGCACTTTAAAAGGAGAAAACTTTGATAAAAAAGACAATACTACTTACATTAATAATGATAATTTTAACTTCATTTGCAATAATATCTCATGGAGAAGAATTAAGCTATAGAAATTTATTTGAAAACCATGGTTCTATAATGATTATAATAAATCCTGAAAATGGAGATATAGTATATGCAAATGAATCTGCTGTAGAATTTTATGGATATAAAAAAGATACTTTACAATCTATGAATATCTCACAATTAAATGCTATGAGTGGAGAAGAAGTTGAAGCAGAAATGAATAAAGCAAGAGAAGAAGAAGTTAACCACTTTAATTTTAAACACATAACGGCAGATGGGACTATAAAAAATGTTGAGGTTAGTTCATATCCTATTGAAATAGGTGGAAGAAGTCTATTGT
>CAZLIW010000389.1:0-1946 GCA_964559325.1 uncultured Halanaerobium sp.
TCGTGCTAATATTATAATCTATTTTAGCACGAAAGACAAAGTTGTTTATGTTAATCTATATAAAGTGATTCCAGATGGCCGATTTTCTATCTCACTTAAATAATAGGTACCTCAAATTTATTTGCTTATTTTAATAAGTTTTACAGAAAGTAAAAACATCCATGCCAAGGCCATCAAGCCACCTGGCGCGGCGATAATAACTGCAGAAGCTTTCATAGATGGAACAAACGTGACCAATATAATATAAACAAGTAAAAGAAGATACCCAACAATACCCAAGATGGAATTGACTCTGCTAAAAACATGGCCACGTAGCATAACTATAGAAATATATAAACTTGCACACGTTAAGATAAAAAAGCCAATAAACACACCATATCCACCATGTTCACCACTTGCCAACATGGTTTCTCCAGCTGCTGCAAACAAATATCTTTGACCAAGATCAGATGTCATAAAATATTTATTACTTAAATTCAACATAGCAAGTGCCTTATTGGCACTTATGAAAATAGTTGTTCCAAGAAAGGCAAGCAATCCAGCAAAAATACTTTCGGGGTTGTTTTCTTTTCGATGTGCTATAGCAATAGCAAAATATGCAAAGAGCATAATCATATAACTGATTAGATTTAAGAAATCTAACCGGTATAAGCCCATGAAAATACTTTGCTGAAATTCATTAAATCTTTCAATTGCGGTATAAGGCAATACTGACAAATCTCCACTCGTAATTAATCCAAATATGATGTCAAATAATGTAATCACAAAGGATGTCATAGCTGCACATCCGCCTACAAAATAAAATTTTTTCCACTTTGCTTCATGCTCTGTTGCTTTCATATTATCCCTCCATATCTTCAATCAATTCATTTTCAATAGCCAATAAGATAGCCTTCTGCTGTATGTAACACCTGATACACTATCTACTTTCAATGACTGAGCCTCTATAACCTTTTCGGGGATTATCTCGGCTCCTTGCCCTTGACCTTTTTTATGCTTTAGTAGCTCAATTTCTTGTATAGTATGATTTTTAAAGTTACCTCAATTTCAACAGACACCGTAAAGACCGAATAACTGCCAATGTAATCTCCATCCTCTACTCCTGCGAGGTTGACATAGTATATCTCTGAAAGAGCTAACAGTTTCAAATTTCCTTCGACCTCGTAAGCGAAATCTTCGTAGTGATAAAACCAAGGACCAATACCAGCAGAATAATGATTATAACAATATATCGTTTTCTCATAATTAACCTTCTTGTTGTAAAAGCACACTCCAGATAATATATCAGATTATTCGTCCATGTTAAATGAAGTATCAGTGGCTAATTTTTTGAAGTTTAACATCAGCAGCGTAATGAATACTAACCAAGGAATGAGAGACAGTAATGAAAAAATCATACCCAATACTCCTGCCGATGAGGGTACAATCATAAAGAATCCGGAAGCTAATCCCCACAAACCAACCGATTTCTTAAACTTAGGACTTTTTATTAATGCATAGACAAATAACAGCAGGCATATTTCACTAAAAACATAGTATACATTGAAGGTGGTACCTGTGTAGCCAGCCATTAGGGCTTCGCCGGCAGCCAAATATACCGTTTGTTGTTCAGGCAGTACCTGAAAATATTGATTACTTAAAGTTAGCATTTCAAACGCAGGATTAGACGGATAGTAGCATGCAACACCAATTAAACCAAGTATATATGCCAAGAGTACAGTAATGGGCTTTTCTCTGAACAAGAGCACAAAGAGGGCTAAATAGATTATTACAATAATAATATTGTCAAACAGGTATAGAAAATCCAGACTCAGCAATCCTAAAAAAGGATTTTGCTGATAAAGTTCAAAGAATCCTTTAACTGTATCAGGTGGCGGTGCAATCAAATAAATAATAATTTGCAATGGGATAAGAATTAGCATTGCTAAAGCTAAATACTGGGCGAG
>CAZLIW010000390.1:0-1935 GCA_964559325.1 uncultured Halanaerobium sp.
CTTCCCCCATTCAGCTGCTGCAGCTTCTACTGCATCAATAATCTGCTGATATCCTGTACAGCGGCATAAATTTCCTTCTAATGCTGTTTTAATTTCTTCTTTATTTGGATTGGGATTCTTATTAAGCAGTGCAAGAGCTGACATCAGCATACCTGGTGTGCAAAATCCACACTGTACAGCCTGATTGTCTATAAAAGCTTTCTGAAGAGGATGTAGTCCACTTTTACTCTCAAGCCCTTCAACAGTTATAATTTTACTTCCATCTACCTGAGCAGTTAAAACCATACATGAATTAACTGCTTCATCATCCAGTATAACTGTACAGGCTCCACACTCACCTACACTGCAGCCTTCCTTTGTACCTGTCAGTTTAAGCTGTTTTCTCAGTGTATCTAAAAGCCGTTCTTTAGCTCCTACTTCAAGTTCATATTTTTTTTCATTTACAGTTATTTCAACATTTATTTTATTCATCAAAACCAGCCTCCTCTTTGACACAGCTGACTGCTCTTTCCGCTAATTTACTCAGGGCAGGTCTTTTATATGGTGTTGACCATCTTTCTCCTGTTATCTCCACCATTGAATCTGATGCCATTTTTCCTATTTCAGCTGGGTCTATATCTGCCAGCAGCTTTCCTTTCAGATAATCATCAATTTTCTTAAAAGGAGTAGGATATGGAGTAGCAGCTCCAGGTACTAAATTAGCTTTTTTGATTACCCCATCTTCTATAACAGTTAGAAAAGCCAGACATAAGCGAGAAATATTTAATGCTTTTCTGCGGCCTATCTTCTGAAAATTACAGTAATATTCTCCTGCTGGGATTTTGAATACTACTTTTTCCAGCAGCTCATCTTTTTTGATATGTGTTTTGTATGGTCCTTTTATAAAATCTGTTATTTTTAACTTTCTTTTCTCTTTCTGTGACCTCAATACTACTTCTGACTCAAGTGCAAGCAGAGGTGCAAAAAGATCGGCTGCAGGAGATGCATTACAAACATTTCCACCTACAGTACCTCTATTTCTAATCTGAGTTGAACCAATATCTTTAGCTGCCGCAGCTAAAAACGGAATATTTTCGGTAAAAAATTTATTTTTTAGAACTCTGCTGTGTGTAACCAGTCCTCCAATTTCAACTTTATCTTCAGTTATTTTTATATCCTTTAATTCTTCTATCCCGGAGATATCAAGCAGATAGTCAACTGATTCTAGATCTTTACTTTCCTTGTGCAGTTCTACCAGAACATCGGTTCCTCCAGCAATAATTTTAACATTATTTTTTTCTGCCAGTACTTTAAGTGCTTCTTCGACAGTATTTACTTTAATAAACTGATAATCTATCACAATTACTTACCCCCTTTGTGGAGAGCTCTACCTATTAAAACTCTTTCTAAATTTAATGGTAATGATCTAATTCTTTTACCAGCTGCCTGGGCCACCGCATTTGCAATTGCTGCACTTCCCAGCTCCAGGGTTGGTTCTCCAACAGATTTTGCACCAAATGGACCATCTGGATCCGGATTTTCTACAATAATCGGTTCTATATCCGGCATATCTTTTATAGTTGGAATCAGGTATTCGTCTAAATTGTTATTTTTAATTTTTCCTTTATTAACTTCAACCTCTTCCATTATTCCATAACCAAGTCCCATCAGTACTCCACCATATATCTGGCCTTTAACATTGGCCGGATTGATTGCTCTTCCTACATCATGTGCAGCTGTCATATTTGTTACCGATAACTCACCTGTTCCAGTATCAACTTCTACTTCTGCAATCTGACATCCGTAAACATATGTGAAATAAGGATTACCACATCCTTTTTCTTCATCCCAGGAAATTGCAGGCCCTTTATACCATCCATATGCTGAGAGCATAATACCCTGATTTCCCATTTCTCCCACAATGTCTTTAAAAGTGGCAAGTCGGTTTCCTTTTCC
>CAZLIW010000391.1:0-1934 GCA_964559325.1 uncultured Halanaerobium sp.
TTCTCATCTTACTTCAAAACAAATAAGTGAAAAATTAAACTTGAATTCCAGCTCTACCTGGCGCTTGATATACACCTTACAACATTTAGGTTATCTCGAACAAATTCCTGATTCTGATGAATATATGCTTGCTTCAAAAATGTTGAAATTCGCTAGAATAATTTTAAATAATATAAAACTAAGAGGAGTAGCAAAACCTTATATAGAAGATTTAGTTGCTGATTTAAAATTAAATTCCAATTTAACAATTCTAGAAAACAATAAATCTATTTTAATTTTAAGAATACCCAGCCCAGAAATACCTGATACACACTTTCATGTTGGTAGAGAATTCCCTCTTCATTGTTCTTCTTCTGGAAAAATACTTTTAGCAAACACACCTGAAGATCAATTAAAGAAAATATTAGATAAATTAGAACTAAAAAAAATAACTTCTAAAACTATTACAGATAAAAAGAAACTATATGATAACCTAATGCAAATTAAAGAACAGGGTTATGCAGTTGACAATGGAGAATATATTAAAAATACAAACTGTATAGCAGTTCCAATACACGATTCTTCTGGAAAAGTTATTGCAAGTTTAAGTGTTTCAAATAGACAACTTAATGAAAGTCAAAAAGTAGATATTAAAAATTGCCTTAATTCTTTATCAACAACAGCGAAAAAAATATCTTATAACATTGGATATGGTTTATATAATCCTATGGCATAATTGTTAAAAATAATATAAATTGAAATATGCATATATTAATAACTAAAAAAGAGAGTGATATCACTCTCTTTTTAGTTATTACAAAATCCTGCCAAAATTACTCTGGCAGGATAATTTAACTTTAAATTTTTTATTAAATTTTTGTAGTTATTGTTTTTTTATTAATTCAACGCTTTTAATATTATTAAAAGTTCTAACTTTTTCTCAACCATAAAGCTCTTCTTTAATTCTCTTCATTGCTGATGCAGCTTTATCTTTAATAAAAACATCTGTAATATAATCAGTATAATTCGATTTCTCAACATTAATTTCTATAATATCTGTTCCATTATTTTTTGCAATAACAGGAATAGAAGATGCCGGCTGAACTTCTCCTGTAGTCCCAATTACTATAAATAAGTCTGCTTTTTCTGCTTCAGTAAATGATAATTTTTTCTCTCGTTCTGGTATTGCTTCTCCAAAAAATACAAAATCAGGTTTAAGAATTTTACCACATCTATCACATCTTGGAGGTAATTCTTTTAGAATTTCTTTTTCTGCAGAATATCTGCTGCCGCATTTGGTGCAGACCAGTTCTCGAGAATTACCGTGGAATTCAAAAACTTCCTTACTGCCTGCTTTCTGATGCAAGCTATCTATATTCTGTGTAACTACTGCTTTTACATATCCATCCTTTTCTAATTCAGCAATGACTTTATGAGCAGTATTTGGTTCTGCCCTACCAAAATAATCATAAAAAATTTCTTTAATTTTAACCCAACATTCTTCAGGATTGTTATAAAAATTATTGAGATCCAGAATTCCCGGATCATATTCACTCCAGAGTCCATTTTCTCCTCTAAAAGGCGGCACACCACTTTCTACTGATACTCCTGCACCAGTAAATACTGTTGTGTGTTTTGAATTTTTAATTAGATCAGCTGCTTTTCTATATCTATCCATTTTTATTCACCTCATAACCATTATATAATTTTTATATATTGGTTAAAAGGATTGATTATGTATAATAAGCGGTATAAATTTTTTGAGACTGTGAAAAAAGATAATAATTTTGGTATATTATTTATTTCTGCAAGCTAAAAGATGATAAATTATTTAAAGTGCTTTATATATATTGAAGCAGTAAAATGTGCTGCTGCAGCAAAACCAAAAAAAACTAGACTATTTATCCAAACGTTAAGTCCCCATCCATTAGCTAATAAATTTAAACCACTTAATA
>CAZLIW010000392.1:0-1920 GCA_964559325.1 uncultured Halanaerobium sp.
CTAAAAATGAAGGAATAATGCATGCCTGTGGTCATGATGGCCATACTGCTATGCTTCTTGGAACAGCTAGAGCTCTGTCAGAAATAAAAGAAGAACTAAAGGGAAATGTAAAACTTATTTTTCAGCCCGCTGAAGAGATGGTACAGGGAGCTGCCAGGATGGTTGAAGAAGGAGTTTTAGAAGATGTAGATGGTATAATGGGGATTCACCTCTGGGCTAATCTACCAACAGGAACTATAAATGTCCAGGGAGGTCCAAGAATGGCATCCGGAGATTATGTATATATAGAATTTACAGGTAAAGGTGGACATGGTTCAATGCCTCATCAGGGAATTGATCCAATAGTTATGGCATCATCATTTATTCTGGACTCACAGGCTATTTTAAGTAGGGAGACTGATTCTCTCGATCCTGTAGTATTTACTCTTGGCAAAATGAAATCTGGCAGCAGATTTAATGTGATTCCGGAAAAAGCATCAGTAGAAGGGACTTTAAGATGTTTTAGAGAAGAAACAAGGAAAAAAGCCAGTGAAGCAATAAAAAGATATGCAGAAAAAACAGCCAGAACTTATAGGGGCCAGGCTGATGTTAATATAGATAAAGGAACACCTCCAACAAAAAATGATAAAGCATGTGTTGAAATCGGACGTTCTGCTGCAAAAAAAATTGTTCCAGAAGCAGAATTGATTGATATGGATAAAACTACTGGCAGTGAAGATATGGCATATTATTTAAGAAAAATTCCTGGTGTTATGGCTTTTGTTGGAGCTGCTTTTGAAGATGAAGAAAAAAATTATCCTCATCATAACGCAAAGTTTAATATTAATGAGGAAAGTCTTAAAATTGGAACAGGTCTTTATTTCAATTTTGTACTGGAATTTTTGGAAAAATATTAAATTAGGAAAAACTATAGTTTTTATAATAAAATATTTTATGTTAGATAGCAATAAAAATATTTTATCCCCTTATGATAGACAGGTTTTTTAAAAATCTAACTATCAAAAAGGGGATTTGTTTTTTTCAATGAGGTATATTATTGTTTTTATGATTTTAATATACTGTATTAGTTGTTAATCATTTTCGGCTGAGGTTAATAATTTTGCCTGTGGTAATCTTCTGAGGACAAAAATTGAGAGAGGGGCAAGAAGAGCACCCATTCCCAGCATTAAAAAAGGTAATCCCCAGTTGGTTATCCTAGTTGGGTCTGTAATACCAGAATTAAAGAAATGTAGTAGTTTACCGAAAACAAATGGAGATATTATTGTCATGAAATATCCTGCCGCAGATTGAATACCTAAGGCAGTGGCCCTTATTTTAATTGATGTCATTTCTGTCAGAGCTGCTTTGTAGATTCCCGAATCGGCAACTACCCAGAAACCAATCCAGAAACCTATAATTGCAATCAATGTTAAAGATTTTCCAAATAGGTAACCAAAAAAAAGTTCTGCTATAAGGCTTGAAGAGGCACATAAGATAATTATGTTCGTTCTTCCCCATTTATCTGCGGCTATACCTAAAAGCCAGACAGCTGGAGCTCCCAGTAATATTATAAAGGCAGCTAATTGTCCTCCCAGCAAGACAGCTTTTGTTTCTGAATATCCCACTGCATATGCAGAAGAGACCATAAATGGACCAATCCATCCCCAAAAAGCATATAATTCCCACATATGGCCCATATAACCTGTAGTAGCAAAAAGAGGACCTAAAAACCCTCCTTCAGGCGCTGGTTTTATTTTATTTTTAGTATTATATTGGGGTAAATTATTTCTAGTTTGATCTATATCATTTTTATTCAGATCTATATCCAGATTTTTTTGATTTTCTTTTTTTTCTTTATTTTTCTCTATTTTATTTATATCTATTTTTTTTTCTATTTTGAAAAATAGAAGATTCTGTTTTTCTTCTTACTACTTTTAACTA
>CAZLIW010000393.1:0-1910 GCA_964559325.1 uncultured Halanaerobium sp.
GGCTACAGTTGATCTTTTTATTCCCACCAGATCAGCCAATTCTTTCTGTGTTAAGCCTCGCTTTTTCCTCATTTTTTTAAGGTTTTTACTAAAAGACATAGAAACACCTCTAATTTTGTCGAATGATTTAATAAAAAAGAAAAATTATGTAATTTTGACTTGACAATGTTCTAAAACACCACTATAATATAATTGAGATGTGGCAATAAGGAACATAATTGTTGTGATACTGAACTGCAGTAATAAATAATAAAAGTCATTAAAAATTATAAAAGGACAGAGTTCTCCCCCAGACTCTTAAAGTAAAGAAAGGAGGAATTAAGTTCAAATAATTTAAATGTGGGGTAACAGATTACAGCTGCCACTGTTCTGTTAGTCAAACACTCTCTGACAAATTATATCATATTAAAGAGTTTGTGTAAATTTATCACTGTTACTTTTGCCAGAAGTATCAGAATATTGTTACATACTGAAAATTTAAAGTTAAGAACTAGGGCTCTGGGCCGGGATATTATTTTCCCGGTCTTTTTACATATGTAAGTAATAATTTTATATTAATAAAGTTAATAAATAGAAAAGGGTGTTTTTATGAGTAAAAAAATGGATGCTGTTGTGAAGGATAAACCTGGAAAAGGTGCCGTTTTAAAAAAAGTTGATATCCCGGATTATGGTCCTGAACAGGTTTTAGTTGAAGTAGAAAGCACTTCAATATGTGGAACAGATCTTCATATTTATGAGTGGAATAACTGGGCACAGCAAAATATTAAAGTACCACAGATAATGGGACATGAGCTTGCCGGTAAGGTAATAGAAAAAGGAGAAAGAGTTGAAAATGTAGAGATTGGTGACTTTGTATCAGCAGAAACACATATACCATGTGGTAATTGTTATCAGTGCAAAACAGGCAAAAGACATATCTGTAATAATATGAAAATATTAGGAGTACATACAGATGGAGTATTTGCTAAATATGCAGTTATAAATGAAGTGGATGTTTGGATAAATGATGAGTCCATTCCAGCTGAATTTGCCTCTCTTCAGGAACCCATGGGAAATGCAATAGATACTATTGGTGCAGGTAATGTAGCAGGAAAAAATATTTTGATTACAGGAGCAGGTCCGGTAGGTCTGCTGGCTGTAGCTGTTGCTCGTGCATTTGGGGCAGCCAGTATTGTAGTAAGTGAAGTTAACGATTACAGAAAAGATCTTGCGGAAAAAATGGGAGCTGACATTGTTTTTGACCCTACAAGTAGTGATTTAGAAAAAGTTGTGATGAATAATACTGACGGAATAGGGGTTGATTTTGCAGCGGAGATGTCTGGAAATAAAAATGCTTTAAAACGATCACTGAAATCAATTACTCCCGGTGGAAGTATGGCTATATTAGGTCTGCCGGATAGCAGTGTTGACTTAAATTTAACTGATGATGTAGTTTTTAAAGGCATAGATTTACATGGCATAACAGGTAGAAAAATGTTTGATACATGGTATACTGCAAAGCGCCTGCTTAAAGAAGAACTTGTTGATCTAAGTCCATTAATTACCCATTCCTTTTCTCTAGAAGAATTTGAAAAAGGTATGAAGCTTATGGAAGAAGGAAACTGTGGTAAGATAATTTTAAAACCCTGAGGAGGAATTTTAATGAATACAGAATTTCAAAAAGAATTAAAACATAGAATTTCAAGTCTAAAAGAAGAAGGACTGTATAATAAAATAAAAACTTTAGAAAGCCCACAGGGAGCATGGCTGGAAATAAATGGTGAAGAAGTTTTGAATTTCAGCTCAAATAATTATCTGGGACTTGCAAATCATAAAGAAACTGTTAAAGCAGCTCAGGATGCTCTCAATGAATTTGGAATTGGTCCCGGTGCTGTTCGCAGTATTGCCGGAACTATGACACTGCATAATGA
>CAZLIW010000394.1:0-1904 GCA_964559325.1 uncultured Halanaerobium sp.
TCATTTTTTAGAACTAATAAATTTCTTAAAAAAGAAGAAAAGTATTTAGAAGAAATTGATCAAACTCTGGCTCATTTTAATATATTACAGCACAAAAACGATATTGTTGATGATCTTGCCCCGGGCATACAGCGCAAAGCTGATATAGCAAGAGCACTGCTTTTAAAACCGGATTTAATTTTACTTGATGAACCAACTGCTGGTATGAATCCAGCGGAAACAGATGAACTGGCTGATGTGATTAAATGGATAAATAAAGATTTAAAAATCTCCACCATACTTGTTGAGCATGATATGAGAGTAATAATGAACATCTGCCCAAGAATTATAGTAATGGAACAGGGAAATATTATTGCAGAAGGATGCCCGGAAGATGTTCAGGCAGACAAAAATGTTATCGAGGCATATCTCGGTAAAAGTTATCAGATTTAACAAAAATTGATATTAATATTTCGGCTATTTATCTTTTTAGAAGGGAGAAGCTTTATGGTTAAAGATTCTACAAATAACAATAATTTATTAATATTAGAAAATATAGAATCTGGTTATGGACATGTAAAAGTATTACATAACATTTCCCTCAGAGTAAAAAGGGGACAGATTGTCACTATTGTAGGTGCCAATGGTGTTGGTAAATCTACAACAATCAAAACCATTATGGGTCTTTTGAAACCAAGCAGAGGATCTATAATATTTAAAAACAAAGATATAAGCGGTCTGCCTGCATATAAAATAGTAGATCAAGGAATAGGTTACTCGCCAGAAGGTAGAGAAGTTTTTGGCAATTTAAATGTTTTTGAAAATCTGCGCATAGGTGCTTACACAGTTAATAAAAATGATTTTTCTGCCAGACTGGAAGAAGTATATAATCTTTTTCCCAGACTTAAGGAAAGACAAAACCAGGAAGCAAGTTCATTATCTGGTGGAGAACAGCAAATGCTTGCCATAGCAAGAGCTTTAATGCAGGATCCGGATTTGCTAGTTCTGGATGAACCTTCACTTGGTCTTGCCCCTATTATTGCTGAAGAAATTTTCAGCAGGCTGGCAGAAATAAATCAGAAGGGTACCACCATTCTGCTGATAGAACAGAATGTAAATCTGGCTCTACAGCTTTCCGACCACGCATATGTTATGGAAAAAGGTAGTATTGTTCTTGATGAGAAGGCATCTGTACTGGCAAAAAATGATTATGTACAGAAAACATATATGGGTATTGCTTAATGAGAAGGGAGTATTTAGAATGGATTTAACTTATATTTTGCAGCAGGTTTTGAATGCTTTAAGTTTGGGCAGCATGCTGGCCCTGCTTGCAGTTGGTTATACAATGATTTATGGGGTGCTGGGTTTAATAAATTTTGCCCATGGTGAAGTGTTTATGATAGGAGCTTTTACTGCCATGTATGCAATTACAGGTCTGAACCTTCCTCTGGCAGCTGCTCTTCTTCTGGCAATTTTTGCTTCTGTAATTACAGGGGTCCTGCTGGAAAGATTCTGCTATCGACCTGTTCAAGAATCTGGTGACATAACACTTTTTATCACATCACTAGCAGCCTCAATAGGAATCAGAAGTTTTTTCGTTATGCTTTTGGGGAGCCGTTCACGTCAATTTCCAATGCCCGAATATCTGCAGGGCATTCATTTCTGGGGAGATATTTTGGTGACCGATCTAAATTTAATAATTTTTATTTTCACTGTTATTATTACAATTATATTAAGCATATTGATTAAAAAAACAAAATTAGGTATTGCTATGAGAGGTGTTTCCTACAGCAAAAAAACTGCTGAAGCAATGGGAATCAACAGCAATTCTATTATTGTAGCAACTTTTGTTATTGGCTCTGCTCTTGCTGCTATTGCTGGAGTTGCCTGGGGACTTCAATATGGAAATGTCAGACCAGCCATGG
>CAZLIW010000395.1:0-1904 GCA_964559325.1 uncultured Halanaerobium sp.
AACAAATCACAAAATATTGAATCCAACTGATCAGTCCCGGAATATTGAGTTTTCTGACAGCCTGTTTTTACAGGAAACTGTTCTATCAGCTTCTGCCATTCATTTTCTTCTGGATTCAGTGAAGAAAAAATCTCACCGGATTTTAAAAACCACATATCTTCAAAAAGAGCATTTATATCATAAGATTTAATTATTTCTTCATTTGCAAAAATCCCACTGAACTTTATTAGTGATTTTTTTCCACCTTCTTTAGAAGACAGAACCCTTAATCTTCTGTCCCTATCTATATTTTCCTTTATTACAGAACTGGCGGGAGAAATAAAACTCCCACTTCCTTCTTTTTTATAAATGTAATTTTCTGTTTCAAGTATATTATAAGCTTTTACCACAGTTTCTGGATTTACCTCAAGTTCTGATGCAAGTTTTCTTATAGAAGGCATTTTTGTATCAGGTGTGAATCTGTTTTCAAGAATTTCTTCCTTTATTTTTTCATAAATCTGCCTGTACAGGCTCTGTTCTAAATTCCTGTCAAGTTCAAAATTAAACAAATTAGACCGCCCCCCTTACTTTCCCTGATAAAATCAGGGGCAGAATACTCAGCCTGTCTCACAGCTGTCTTAAAAATTAAATAATTAGCAGTGATCACTAAAAGTTAAGTATCCCACCCATTTTACTGTCATTATATTATACTTTTATTCTCCTGGTAAATTTCTCCTCTTGTAATATTTGATGGATTCATGGGCCAGCAAAAATACACCTGCTGCAGATATAATTTTTATCCAGTCTGAAACTGTTACTGCTGCAAAACCCAGATAGCTGTTTAAACCCGGTGTATATACAACTGTTAAAACCATTGCCATTGATATAAGTACAGAATATATTATTTTTTTATTGTTTAAAAAGTTCGCTGAAAAAATAGTAGTATATTCATATCTTCTCGACATAATATTAATCCACTGACATGCCACTATAGTTAAATAACTGATTGTAGTGGCTCTGGCATATAGAACTGTTCCTTCATTTATCAAATCAAGCTGTCCTCTGATAAAAATACCGTAATTTAAAAATCCAAGTGCTCCCATTAAAACTCCCAGAAACGCTATCTCATTAAAGCTTCTCTTATTAACTATATGCTCATCACTTTCCCGGGGAGGAGATTTCATCAGCTGTTTGGAACCGGGATCAAAAGTAAGTGCAGTTAATGGTAAAATTTCTGCCAGAAGGTCAATAGACAGTATCTGTATAGCCAGTATTGGGATCGGCCAGCCTAAAATACCTGCTGCTGCAAGTCCAATAAGTACAATTGCAAGTTCTGCCCCATTACTTGTTAAAGATGCCAGAACTGTTTTCTTCAGATTGTTATAGATCGTCCTCCCCTCTCTAATTGCATATACTAGTGTGGGATAACTGTCATCTAACAGAATTAGTTCTGCTGCTTCCTTGGATACATCTGTACCCATCTGCCCCATAGCTACACCTATATGAGCACTTTTTAAAGCTGGTGCATCATTAACTCCATCTCCTGTTACAGCCACGACTTTTTGCTGGTTTTTAAGATTTTTAACTATTCTCAATTTATCTTCAGGAGAGACACGGGAAAAAATAAGAGATTCATTTTCACTCATAATTTTTCTTAATTCATCTTCATTCAATTCCTGAAGATCTCTGCTTGTAAATACTGGTACATCTTCACCATCAACTGAAAGGCTTATTTCTCTTCCAACTGCCTGTGCAGTTATAGCATGATCTCCTGTCATTATATAGGTATCAATATGAGCTTCATGAGAACTGTTAATAGCTCCTTTAACACCTTCTTTAGGAGGATCGATCATTGCCACAAGTCCTAAAAACACAACATCTCTTTCTATTTCTTCCATCACATAATCTGTCTCATTATCTCCCAA
>CAZLIW010000396.1:0-1899 GCA_964559325.1 uncultured Halanaerobium sp.
GTTGATACCACCAATTTCTCCAATCATTACAATTATTTCCGTATTAGGATCATCACGAAAAATTTTCAAAGCTTCAACATAATCAAGACCAATTATTGGATCTCCTCCAATACCAATACATGTTGATTGGCCATAACCTTTATATGTTAAATTAGAAGATATTTCATGGGTCAAAGTACCGCTTCTCGAAATTACTCCTATACTGCCCTCACTATATATGTAACCAGGCATTATTCCAACTTTACTTTTCCCTGGTGAAATAACACCGATTGTATTTGGACCTATAACAGTAATATTTTTTTCTTTTGCCTTCTTTCTTATTTTTATACTATCATGAACTGGAACATGTTCAGTAATTATAACTATTAACGAAATATTATTCTCAATGGCTTCTAGAGCTGCTGAAATAACAAATGGAGGAGGAACTAATATCATACTAGCATCAATTATTTTTTCTTTTTTTGCCTGTTTAATTGTATTGTAAACAGGAACTCCACAAACATCTCCCCCCCCTTTGCCTGGAGTTACCCCTGCAACAACATCAACATTATAATCAAGCATTAACTCAGTATGCATTTGGCCTTGTTTACCAGTTATTCCTTGAATTAAAACCTGTGTTTTTTTATCAATTAAAATTGACATATTACGCCTCCTCCTTTAATTTATTTAAAAGCACTTTGACAGCTTTTTTTGTAGTATCATATTTAACAGTAGGAATATTTAAATCACTTAATATTTTCCATCCTTCTTCCTGGAAATGTCCCCTCATTTTTACAACAATTTTTTGTTTTATTTGATATTCTTTTATAGCTCTTTTTATGCCTTTAGCCATATATTCACAATTATTAATACCACCAAAAACATTTACTAATATTCCTTCAACATTTTTTTGAGAAGCAACAATATTTAATGCTTCTGCCATATTATTTTCGCTAACACCTCCACCTATATCTAAAAAATTGGCAGGTTTCCCTCCACAATACCGTATAGTATCCATTGTCGCCATTGCCAGTCCAGCACCACCAGCAATTGATCCAATATTACCTGATTTATCTAACAAAACATAATTAAGCTTATATTTTTCGGCTTGCTTTTCAAGATCAGATTTTAACACATCTTTTACTTTCAAATCTAAATCTTTTTGCCTAAACAGAGCACTGTCATCAATAACTAGTTTTGAATCAGCTGCTAAAACATCTTTTTTATCAGTTACAACAAGAGGATTTATTTCAACAGTGGTGGCATCAACAGAGAAAAACAAACTAACTAATTTATCTGCAATTTTACTTATATTCATAATCAATTTATTTGATAAATTCAAAGAACTTAATATATCACAGTAATTATACAAATGCATATTTTCATCTATAACAGTTTTAATAATTTTTTCAGGATATTTTTCTGCTATATCTTCAATATTCATTCCACCTTCTAATGAAAAAATCAATACAGGAGCTTTTTCTACAGGATCAATCGTTATTCCCATATAAAACTCATTTTCTATAGAAATCTTCTCTTCTAATAAGACACTGCTAACATTTTCTCCATAAATTTTCATATTTTTAACTTTATTAAAGTTACTTTTTAATTCTGATATATTATCGGCAAATTGAATACCTCCAGCTTTTCCTCTCTTACCACTTAATACTTGAGCTTTTATTACACATGACTTTTTTAAATCATTAAAATAGTCTACAGCCTCTTCTTGATTATCTACTAATTTACTTTGAGGAACAGGAATCCCGAACTTTTTAAATGTTTTTTTGCCTTCATATTCAAAACATTTCATTTTTATTTATCCACATCCTTATATCCTAGTTCTAAAGCTTTGATATTCAAATCATGATATTTTTCATCAATAACATCTTTCACTGCTTTTTCTAACGAATTATAAGAAAC
>CAZLIW010000397.1:0-1894 GCA_964559325.1 uncultured Halanaerobium sp.
CCATATCTTAGGTTAACACAATCATCAACCTGAGCAAAAGCCCACCAGGCTGAATCTCTGTCGAATTTATCTCTGTTGAGCGTTTTCCAGGAAGTAGGGACATCTTCAATACCTACATACATGGGAATAAATGGACTGTTTTCTGGGTTATCTAAACCAATCCAAACTACTCCACCAATTTCATCTGGCAGCCAGTCTCTAGCCTGAGAAACAAAGAAATATGAGCAGTAATAGCGGGCGATTGGCCTATAATACTCAATATCGAGCAAATTGCGCATATCACCATCTACCTGTGGAGTTGCATAAACACTTTTTACCATTTTGCCTTCATCATCTTTATAGTACCAGCTTTCATCTTCAGTCATATCATAAGGTGAATCTTTAGAGGTGTCTCTGAACATTGCAATTACATCATGGACAGATAACTTTTTATCTGCTTTAATGGAAAATGGATATTCAGCAGCTTTATCATAATCCCAGTTTTTGGATGGAGCCATTTCACTATAGACTCTCCATAACCTAAGACTTGTTTTGCCTTCTACATCACCGTAGATTTCATTCCAGTAAAATTCTTCTTCACTATTAGGGTCATAAAGACCCAGTTCTTCAGCTACCTGGAGATAATTATCAGAAATCATTATATCTTCAGCATCTGGATCGATTTTTCGGATTCTACTGAAGTTTGGAACGACAGTGACATGATTATCAGGCACTTTTTTAGCTGCCCAGACAGCCCCTTTTTTTCCACTTTCAGGTGACCATAGTGGTCCAACACCATAAATTTCAAATACCCAGACTTCTTCTGGATCAGAGACTGTTAAACATTCGCCAAGATAACAGGATTCACGATAGCCATATTTTTCAGCGAGTGATCCCATCAATTTAATAGCTTCACGAGCAGTCTTACATCTCTGCAGAGCAAAAACTTCCAGCTGTTCAATAGTCATAATAGCTTCTTCACTATTAGTGGTTTCTTTTGCTCCGCCTAAAGTTGTTTCTCCAATTATTAGTTGATGTTCATTTGCATAAGGATAAGCACCATGAAAGTATTTGTATGTATGTTCTACTTCTGGTATTTCTCCCAGTTTGATAAGGTCCATATGGTCAGCATAAACGATGTTTTCATAAACAGGGGCCATGGTACCTGCTTCATGATCCTGAGCAGGTATGATCTGTATTCGAGAATCATATCTGCCATCAACTGTATGTGAAGTGATTACAGAACCATCAGTTGAAGCATTCTTTCCGACAACAATGTCAGTACATGCAATAGAAGAGGCACTAAAGAATACTACAAAGACTAACAGGATAATTGTAGAAATACTAAGCTTTTTTTTCAATTTTAAATCCCCTCTCTTTAAATACTATTCATAATAAACCTTATCCGGGTTAGCTTTTTCCGGATTTTGGAAGTAATGACCAACTCCATTTTCTATTACTTCCGAATATTTTGGCACGTTATTAATTATAACCTCCTTTCCCGGGTTCATTTGATTCCAAATTTGCGCTACCATAAGGGTACTGGAACAGTGTCTTCCAACTCTAACATCAATTGGCCAGCCATTTTCGTCAATAGTTTCATACAGCAGACCAAATTCGCCAGCTCTCTGTACAAACGGATCTTTTCCTTCTAAAAGAAGTCTTTTATCTGTGATTCCTCTAACTCTATCTAAAAATGGTTCTGGTGTTTCAAATAAAAGTGATACAGCATCAGAGTTATCTCCTACTTCTCTGTGTGATAATCCGTGCAGTGATTTAGGAGAAAATTCCATACTGATTGGTTTTTCAAATTCCATATCTGTCAGCATCATTGATGCCATTGCGGCAATATTTCTTCCGGATTCATGAGCTACAATGGTACTTATTACAGGATATTCTAATTCTGCTTCATGAT
>CAZLIW010000398.1:0-1893 GCA_964559325.1 uncultured Halanaerobium sp.
ACAATGTAAAGAAAGCACATCAACTGGGAATTGAAACGGTTTATCAGGATAAGTCTTTGGGAGATAAACAACCTTTGTGGAGAAATTTCTTTATTGGTAGACAGATTAAAAATCGTTTTGGCTTTATAAATGTGAAAAAAGAAAAAGAAATTGCTCATGATATTATGATGAACGTTATTGGATTTAGAGGAGCTGGCATTACTGTTGATTCAACTGTTAGTAATTTATCGGGTGGAGAAAGACAGGGAGTTGCCATTGGCAGGGCAATGTACTTTGATGCCGATTTAATTATATTGGATGAACCTACGGTGGCACTTTCATTAAAAGAGGTACAAAAAGTACTGGATTTTGTAAATAAGATAAAACAATCTGGAAGGGCCTGTATTTATATTTCTCACATGTTATCACATGTTTATATGATAGCTGATCGTTTTTATATTTTAGACAGGGGCAATATTATAACCAGTTTTGAAAAAAGTCAAATTTCGTTAACTGAGTTAAATGATTTTTTATTAAAATATGCAAACAAAAAATAAGGTTAGAGGTTCTAAAATTGTTTTCAGAAAAACTTATTACCAAGGCTAAGAGAATTGAAAGTTTACCAATTATTATAGTCTACTTTATGATTATGATTTCTTTTTGGATTTTATCTCCAAGGGTTTTTTTCGGTTATAGGATTTATATGTCCTTTTTACAAACAGTTCCACCAATGCTTATATTGGCTTTGGGATTAACGCTGGTAATAACTGCAGGGGAAATAGACCTTAGTTTTTCTGCTGTTATTGCTTTTTCCGGGTTTGTATTTTGTTATGTATTTCGAACTTTTAATGCCCCATGGCTGGCCTTTTTTATGGCCTTGTTATCAGGTGCCCTGGTAGGATATGTTAATGGGATACTTGTTGCGAAGATTGGAGTTCCTTCTATTATGGCCACTCTTGCAGCTCAATTTTTCTGGAATGGACTCACGATTTTGTTATCAGGAGGGCTTTCTTGGAATATTAAGGAGATTAAGGAATATGTCATTCATCCCTTTTTTGTAGGGAGAATAGGAGGGATCATCCCTGTACAAAGCATTTGGGGTCTACTGGTTGCCATTTTTCTGTGGTATATTTTGAATCGGCATATATTTGGGGAGCATATCTCGTTTATTGGTGACAATGTTGATGTGGCCAGGGTCATGGGAGTTAATGTTGTAACTACCAAGATTCAACTGTTTGTAGTAATGGGAGTTGTTTCTAGTTTTGCTGCTGTATTATTGACATTGGAAATGATTAATTTCTGGACTACACAGGGAGCTGGTTTTTTACTTCCAGTTATGGCAGCTGTGTTTATGGGAGGTACCTCAATTGCAGGTGGAAAAGGTACCATTGTTGGTTCCTTTTTCGGATCATACATTGTTGGTTCCCTGGAAGCAGGAGTAGTTGCTTCAGGTATAGGAGGTTATTGGACTCGCCTGGTTACTGGATTGGTAATGGCAATTTCGGTAATCTTAAATGTTGTATTTGGAACTTCAAGAGATAAGAAAGTAAAGGAGAAGATTAAAGATACCGTTTTCTTAAAGGGAACAAAGCAGTAGAATAAAAAAATAAGTAAATAATCTTTTAGGCTGGAAATGCCTAGAGAGGACAGCAAGTGAATAATGAAGAAAAATAGAATAATTATTAAGGAGGTGTTGCGAATAGCCAGGGTTAATTATATTTATTAGTTAGGAAAGGATACTTTAATGATTAGTATTGTTAAAAATTTAGGGGGTTTATTAAAATGAAGAAATCAAATAATATCTTATTTGTGGCTATAACCATGATATTTGTAATGTTACTAACTGTAACGATAAGTGGTTTTAGTGCAGAAAAACTAGGTGAAGGGCTCACAATCTATATGCAGATGGGGGGA
>CAZLIW010000399.1:0-1878 GCA_964559325.1 uncultured Halanaerobium sp.
CTGTGAATCAGAGGTAACAAAAATTTTACAAAAAGCAGTGCAAACAAAATATTTCTGAGCACAACTCCTGTTATTGATGGTACATAAAAGATACGAAGCAGGAGATAGTTGTATTTTAAAAGAAATCCTGCAAATAATATTATGGCGAAGTATTTTTCTTTTTTACTTAATTTATCTATTTTTTTCATTAAGCAGCCTCCTGTAGAAAGAAAATCCACTACCAGCACTTTTAATGTTGATAATGGATTTATTTAAGAATATCAGATATTATTCTAAATGAAAAGTAATTTTTTACGCTAATCTAAATTTATTACCGTATTCAAAAGAAGATCTGCACCTATTTCAATATCTTTCCACTCAGTCCATTCTTCAGGGCAATGGCTTTTCCCTTCTTTGCTTGGTACAAATAATAAACCTGTGGGAATTTCGTTTGCAAAAGCCTGTGCATCATGACCGGCACCACTTGCCATAACCTGATAATTAATATTTTGATTCTCAGAAATTGTTTTAATTATCTTTATAATATTATTATTTAACATAACAGGATTTTTATCAACAATCAATTCAAAATTAAAATCAATATCAGCAATAGATTTGGACTGCTTTTTTATTCTCTTTACTGCCTTTTTAATTCTTTTTTTCTGCAGATCTCTTAGTTCAACAACGAATTCTACCTGTCCAGGAATTACATTAACTGCACCTGGAGATAATTTAATTGTTCCAACTGTTGCCACAAAGGGTTCACCGATTTCTTTTGCTATATTTTCAATTTTCAATATGAGTTTTGCAGCACCTGTCAGTGCATCTTTTCGTAATTTCATAGGAGTAGTACCAGCATGATTTGAATCTCCATTAGCAATAACCTTATATCTAGTTATACCAACTATACCCTCAACTATACCAACGGGAATTTCTTTATTATAGAGATCTGCTCCCTGCTCAATATGCATTTCTAAATATGCTTTAATTTGTTCCTTATTTCGAACAGATTTTTCTAGATCTTCAATTGATAGATTATAATTACTCAATCTTTTGTTTAAAGTATCATCTTCCAGATTTATTAGCCCAAGCATTGCTCTACTTCCAAATGTACCACCCATCTCACTTCCTTCTTCAGCATTAAAGACAGCCATTTCTATAGAGTGGTTGGTTTTATAGTTGTTCTTATTTAAAACTATCATACATTCTAAAGCAGCAATTACCCCAAGAGCTCCATCAAATAAACCTCCATTCCTGACAGTGTCAAGATGAGAACCTATCATAATCGTTGGCAGTTCTGGTCTTTCCCCCAGCCTTTTACCAAAAATATTCCCGACACTATCTTCATATATTTCTAAATTAGCAGATCTCATTAATTTTTTTAAAACATCAGCAGCTTTTTCATATTCTGAACTAAAGGCTAATCTTGTTATACCCTCCCCTTCTATTCTTCCTATTTCTCCGACTCGAAGCAAATTTCTCTTTAAACTATCTATATTTATTTTCATTATTTATACCTCCCAATATTTTTTTGTTTTTCCACTTCTCAAACCTCCTTAATGTCACAATCTAATTATTTGACCCTCCTCGGGGCAAGCCCACGAGGTTTGCTAGCAGAATAAAACTTCTATCACATTATATCACATATTTTTAAAATTTGATTTATACTATTTCTAGAAATACAACTGTCAGATTAGTAATATTTTCTGCTCAGAATTATCTGATTTTACATCATAATTTTTTTTATTTGAGTTATTATAACCCCCAAAATAAATTAAGACTATACTTACTATTATGGCAGTAAGGATAGTTATATTTATATTATTTATCATAAAATTTTATGATTTTAATTAAATAAAGTCTCAGCACAATAAGTATATAGATAAATGCATATACAAA
>CAZLIW010000400.1:0-1876 GCA_964559325.1 uncultured Halanaerobium sp.
AATAATGCTTTATTAATTTCTTTTACAGATTTATCAGTATTAGAAAAATCAACAATAAATTCCTTAAAAAATGGAGAATTTAGTACAGGTGCCTGAACACTATCTATCTCATTTAGAGATTTTGCTGTATACTGAGCCCTCTGCATAATTGTTTCGCTAACTTCAGCCATTCCCTGTGGACCCATTAAAGCTAAATAAACACCAGCAGTAATAGCCCAAAGTGCAGTCATAGTACCAACAAATTCTTTACCTTCTTCTCTTTTTCCAAATGAAGTTCTATCATAAGCAACATCTCCAAACCCATACTCGCCTTCTTTTACTGTCTCGGTTATACCAAAAAGACGAAGTGGATATTCCATTACAATCTCTTTTTTATCCTGACTGGCAATAAAGCCGCCCATACCACCACCATAGTTCATGTGTACACCTAATGGCTGTAAATTTCCATTAACTATATCTGCATCATATAGTGCTGGTGGAGTTAAAACACCTAAACTTATTGGATCTACACCTACTAAACTCAGTCCTCCTGCATCATGAATGATATCAGATATTTCTTGACCATGTTCTTCAACAAAACCTAAATATGAAGGATTTTCAAAATAGACAGCAGCTGTATCATCAGAAATTTTATCTTTCAAATCTTTTAAATCCATCTGACCTGTTTCAGCATCAAAAGCAAGCATTTTAACATTTATTTCAGGACGGCAGTAATTTTTAATTACTGTCAATCTTTCTGGTGAAACAGTACCCGATATCAAAATTTCTTTACGTCCTGTAATTCTTGTAGCCATTCTTGCTGTAGTTGCTGCAGCCTGAGCCCAATCATAAGTAGGAACACTGACTACTTCCATTTCTAATAATTCTGTCATCATACTGGAATATTCAAATGAAGCCTGGAAACGACCGTGATCTTCATATGGTTCTCCGGCATAAGCTGTCAAAAATTCAGATCGCTGATTTACTTCATCACAAACTGCAGGGACATAATGCTGCCAGCATCCAGCACCAAGAAAATTTAAATTTTTCTTACATGATATATTTTTATTAAGCAATCCCTCTACATGACGGTTTAATTCAGCTTCTGATAATAATGGCTCTGGAATATCCATTTCGCCATCATATTTTAAATCATCTGGTATATATCTAAACAATTCATCAATATTTTCCAGACCTATTTCTTTAAGCAACTCCTCTTGAACTTCTGGAACTGAATTAGGAATATATGGAAAAACAATTTTATCGTCTTTTAACATAATGTTTTCCTCCCTTGTCTTAATTTAATTATTTATATGAATGTATTATAATATTATGCCAATCCACCACCATCTACTAAAATATCTGTACCTGTAATCCAGCTTGATAAATCACTGGCCAAAAACAGAACAGCATTGGCAATATCTTCTGGAGTACCTACTCTACCCAGAGGTCTATCTCCAGCTTCTTTCATAAATTCTTCCTCATCTGCTCCTAATTGTTTAGCTTCACCACGTAATAATTCTGTATCTGTATCACCAGGCGAGACTGAATTGACTCTTATTCCCTGTGGACCATGATCTATTGCCATACCTCTTGTCATATTGACAACTCCACCTTTAGTAGCACAATAAGATACAGCATCACCTCCACCTTTTAATCCCCAACCTGAACCAGTATTGATAATACTACCACCATCCTCTTCTGCCATAAGTGGTATAAGGTGTTTAGACAAAAGAAAGATTCCTGTTAAGTTAACATCTAAAACCTGCTGCCAATCTTTAGTAGGTAAATCTACAGCATTCTTCCTCCTAATTATTCCGGCGTTATTAAAAATAACATCTACTCTACCATATTCTTCTTTAGCTTTTTCAGCAATCATTTGGCAATCTTTTTCATT
>CAZLIW010000401.1:0-1862 GCA_964559325.1 uncultured Halanaerobium sp.
AAAGTTTTCTGCAAAAAACCTCCCGGAAAGAGCAGAAGAAAAGAAAGCAACTATTGGTTTAACTATGGTAAAACTGCCTACAAAATCCCCAAGCAAAATATCCTGAAGTATTCCTGCTGTGAGAGCGGAAATAACCGACGATTTATATCCTTTAATTAATGATTTGAGAACAACAAAAACCAGCAAAAAATCCGGTATATATATTAAAGATGGAAAAAACGTTCTGACAGATAACTGGCAGAGTAGTAGAAATATTAATATTAAAAAGCTGTAGGCATAATCTCTCAATTTAATCTCTCCAGTTAAAATTCGGTTATAACAAGTACTTCTTCTATTGTAACTGTATCAGCAAAAAGCTGTAACTCTGCTTTCTGCGAAACACCATAATTATCGGCTTTTACTTCAGTAATTTCTGCAATCTTTAACCCGGTTGGGTAATTATTTGACAGACCAGAAGTTACCACTGTATCACCAGCTGCTATATCTTCATTCCAGCCAATATTATCCATTATATTTTCTTCCTGACCACTTCCAGATCCTCTCACAAGTCCAATAGCTCTTGAATTTTCCCTGGAAATTATTCCTCCAACCACAAACTCACTGTCATTAATCAGCATTACATGTGATGAATTACTACCAACATAATCAATCTTCCCTACAAGAAAACCATTATACGTGATAACAGGCATTCTATTTTTTATACCATCTTCTGCCCCTCTATTAATTATAATCTTTTTTTCCCAGTTGGTAGAAGAATTTCCTATAACTTCAGCACCTAAAACTTTAAAATCATTGGCTTCTTTGAATGACAGAAGACTTCTTAATCTAGTATTTTCTCTAACCACACTCTGTATTATCATTTTCTGCCGATCTATTGAAGCAATTTCTTTGTTCAATCTCCTGTTCTCCTCAATTAGGTCATTTATAGAAAACAGGGCAGAAAAATATCCTGTAACCTGATCATAAATCCTGTTTATAATATTGAGTATAGGTGTAAGAAGATTAAATATTCTGCTGGAAATCCAGTTCAAAAAAGAAATTTCTATATCATTTAAAAATAAAAATCCTAGTAGAGATAAAATCAGAACAATAAAAATCAATGTAATAATAGAGGTCCTGTTAAAATCAAACAACAGGTACACCTCCTATGATAGTTTTTTGGGAGTTATAAGTATTTTTTTAAGTGAATCGATCTCTTCTAAAGCTATTCCGGTTCCTTTTGCAACACAATCAAGAGGTTCATCGGCAATATGAACAGGCATCTGTGTTTCATTTATCAGAAGCTGATCAAGTCCCTTAAGCAGTGCACCACCACCTGTAAGTATAATACCTCTATCCATCACATCAGAAGCAAGTTCCGGTGGTGTTTTTTCCAGTGTCATTTTAACAGCATCAATAATGCTTATAACAGGTTCTTCTAGAGCTTTTTGAATTTCTTCCCCTGTTATTTCTATGGTTTTTGGAAGGCCGGTAACCATATCTCTTCCTCTTATTTCTTTATTTCCCTGTGATTCTTCACTAAAAGCTGCACCAATATCTATTTTTATTTCTTCAGCTGTTCTTTCACCTATCATTAAATTATACTTTCTTTTAACATACTGAACTATGGCATCATCCATCTCATCTCCACCAATTCGGATAGATAAGATGGTAACTATACCTCCCAGTGATATAACTGCAACTTCTGTAGCTCCACCACCGATATCTACTATCATATTACCTGTCGGTTCATGTACCGGCAGTCCCGCACCAATTGCAGCTGCCATTGGTTCTTCAATCAAATATGCCTCTCTGGCACCTGCATGTACTGCAGCATCTATTACTGCTCTTTTTTCTACTTCAGTAACACCAGAAGGAACACA
>CAZLIW010000402.1:0-1856 GCA_964559325.1 uncultured Halanaerobium sp.
CTGCACCCCTCTTATGAATTCATATGCAAGCTGAAGCGGTTGATCATCTTCAAACCTGTCTGCCAATTCAACCAAAAGTTGGTAGGGAAATGAATCGGTATTAAATTCTTTTTTTATCATTTTTTTAGAAATTTTAATTTTTAGACCGCTATCATCGATTAAAAAATATTTAAGTTCTTCTCTCAATTTTTGATAATATTTTTCTTTTTGCTGATAACTTTCTTCATCCAGATAACCTGATAGAGAAAGCCGAAGCAATTTTCTGGCCGGATTATCAGCTATAATTTTATCTGTAAACAGTTTTAAATCTTCCAGACTACTTATCTTTTTATTTGAATCTAAAAAAACAAAATTGCCACAGTTTATCTGCTCTGCACTTATATTTTTACTACTGTCAATATCAATTATCCAGGCAGAACTGTCAGCAGAAAAATCAAATCCATCTGCTTCCGGAGTCCCTGAATTAAAAATTTTGTAGTTTTCAACTTTCTTCTGTTCTGGATATGGAATATGAATATGTCCAAGCAGCCATAAGTCTATATCCATATTCAATAATTCTTCAGTACTTATGCTAAAATATCTGCTGTTTAAATCAGGTGATATATCTATCAGAGCACCATGTACAAGTCCAATTTTAAAGCTGTTTTCTGGAAAAACAATATTCTTAATCCAGTCTACTCTATTTTCCGAAGAATGTTTACTGTCACAGTAAGCTGGATATATAATAATGTTCTGATTTACCACATCATTTAATGAAAAGGCTTTATATTCATTTAAAACCTTTATTTTTTTAGAAATATTTTTTTTAAAAAAATTCCACAGCTCTATCATTCCATTATCATAATCATGATTTCCGGGAATTATCAGCACAAAATCTCCTGCAAAATTTTCCAGTATCTTTATAGTACTCAATATATCTTTCTCAGATATATTTATTCTTTCAAAAAGATCACCCGTTATTATAAAAAGATCTGTCTTTACCTGATTAGCTCTTAAAACTAAATCCTGCAGTACTGTAAATCTTGCTTCCACCAACTCTTCTCGAATTCCAGCTGGATAATTAGAAAATTTCATTCCGATATGTAAATCTGCTGTATGAAGAATTTTTAAGGTCATTTTGTATTCACCTCATTAAACAAATTATTTAACTTTAATTTAAATTCATTCTTTTTTTATATATTCTTTATTTTCCTTAATTTACCTTTCTTTTTTTAAAAAAAGGCTGCTATAACCGCAGCCTGATAAGTATCTTTGTTTTTTATAAATATCTAACTAAACATTTAAATCCCTCACCTGATCTTCATCTCCTGCAGCAAGTTTTTCTCCTGCTTCAGAACTAACTGTACTTCCACTTTTAATAATTTTATTATTAAAATCCTCAATATTTACATAAGAAAATATGCGACAGTTTCTTTCAATAGTAGTACCTTCGGGAATGGTAGCTCTTTTTGCTATAACATTCAGCCCACTATTTAAAAGATCAGGCTTATCAACATTTGCTGTTAGATCACTGCCATATCCTATTTTACATTCAGCACCTACTTCTACTTCTTTATCAATAATAGCTTTATCAATTACAGTTCCATTTCTAATTATAGAATCATTGAATATAATTGAATTTTTTACAACTGCACCTTCTTCTATATATACTCCAGGACTTATTACAGAGTTTTCTACCTTTCCATTAATAATAGAACCATTGGAAATAAGACTGCTTACTGCACCACCTTTATCTCCAAATTTCACCGGGGGTTTTTCTTTGTCTCTTGTATATAGAGGCCATTCTTTATTATACAGATTTAATTTCGGCACAGGTTCTGTTAATTCTATATTTGTTTTCCAGTAAGCATCAAGTG
>CAZLIW010000403.1:0-1841 GCA_964559325.1 uncultured Halanaerobium sp.
AGAATTTCCAAAAGTATCAATTTTATGATTCGTCTATTGTGCTATATAAAGATAAAGTAATCGGTTTTTATGATATATTGAAAGATGATAGTAATGGTGAAATAGAATCCATTGGAATAATACCAGAATATCAAGATAGAGGTTATGGGTTGCAGATATTGAAAAGAACCGTTGAAATCCTTAAGAAACAAAATGCAAAGAAAGTTAAGTTAATAGTTGTTAGTACCAACAAGCCAGCTTTGGAAATGTATAAAAAATATGGATTCAAAATAAATAAAATCTACAAAAAATGGTATGAGTTAGAATATTAAAAAAATCTCCTGAAGGAAATCTTCAGGAGATTTAAATTTATTAAATTTTGCTTATTCTGGTTAATTTATTTATTCTGTTTCAACTGTAATAGTATATTCTACTATTGTGTCGTCTTCTGCTGTTACTTCTAAAACCATAGTTTCAGTAACAACTACATCTTCATCAACTGAAACACCACCACTTGTACTTAAAACTGTGAAGGTTGCATTAAATTCAGATTCTACAGCATCTTCTAATTCTTCTACTGTTGTATTTTCAGCTACAGTAATTTCTAAATTTGTATTATCTAATTCAGTTACAACATCTTCATCTTCTACCACAAGGTCAGTAACTATAGCAATAAGATCATCTATAGCATCTTCTAAATTATCATGTGCTTCATCTACTTCTTCTTGAGTTGGATAAGTTTCTGCTAAAACAAGCTCTGCAGCTGCTAATGCATTTTCAAAATCTTCCCAAGTTTCTGTAGTATAGTTATCTTCAACTAAATCTTTTGCATCTGTTACTAATTCTTCTAATTCATCAGTATCTACATCAGTATCAACTTCAAGCTTTACAACTTCATCAGTGCCTAAAAGTAGCATTTCAACTTCATGACCTATGGCATCTTCAGTTAAATCTTCCATATCACCATCAACATATATTTTAATGTCTTCATAGAACACAAAAGTTTCTGTAGTCGAGTCATTTAGTTCTACATCTACACTTACAATAAGATCAGCATCCTCGTCGTCATAATTTATATCGACTAGAATTCCTTCTATATCATTAAGTTCGACCCATACTTCAGTTGCAGTAGTAGAAGTAGCTTCTGTTTTAACAACAGCATTTAATCCTACAAACTCTTCTATCAATTCATTTTCTAGTACATCCACATGAATTGCAGTTTCACTTGTTATATCAAATGTAAACTCGTCGCTATCTTCTTCAATTGTAATTTCATCAAAATCTTCTGTAAAGTCTTTTATTTCTCCTTCGTATCTCATGTCAGCAAATTCATCTTCAGTTCTGAAGGATATTTCAATAATCTCATCATTTTCTATGTAAACTTTTACAACCATATTTACAGCTAAATCTTCTAAAGATTCCTCTTCACCGTCTATATAGACATCTACAGTATCTGCTAAATCATATGTCTTTTCGTTACCTTTAACTAGTAAGGTAAGCTGCATTTCATCTAAGTCTATTTCTTCAATTTTACCAATCAAACTATATGAAAATTCGGTTTCAAATTCATCATCTAATCTCGACATCATAGCTGCAAGTTCTGCTCTGTTTATTGCTTTGTTTCCTTGGAAGGTATTTCCGGGATAACCCTGTATCAAACCTATTTGATATGCAACATATACATATCCTACATGATCTTCAGGTATAGAATTAAAATCATTGAATTCAAGGATTAAGTCCATGTTTTCTAATGCTTCTTCTTCCATACCTACTGCACGAACAAAATATACTGCTGCTTTAGATCTTTTAGTAGGGAAATTAGGATTAAAGTCTTCAATTTCTTCGTCGGTGATTAAACCTTT
>CAZLIW010000404.1:0-1838 GCA_964559325.1 uncultured Halanaerobium sp.
ACATCTTTCAGGCTTAATGATATATTCTGGACTCTAAACAATAATCCTGCTGAAAAACAAGAAATGCCAGACACTGCATTATCAGCGGCAGTTTCCGGCAGTTAAAATTTTTTTTAAAAGCTGTGAGCTTAAAAATCCCAGTAAAATTAAAATTATCGTCCAGGCAAAAATTCTTTCTGTCTGCAGATTATTTCTGGCCCAGTAAAGTCCTGCTCCAATTCCTGTATCAAGGCTTAAAAGTTCTGCCATAGCACCGATCTTCCAGGTTCTCTCTACAGTAATTATACCGGCTGATCTTATATAAGGAGCAATAGAGGGGAGATATATTTTTAAAAAAGTAGTCTTTTTTCTGAGGTTATAGATGTCTGCCATTTCTAAAAGCTCTGGATCTGTATTTTTAATTCCCTCTCTGCTGTTTATCACAAAAATAGGTAGAATAGAGATGAAGATGGTAAATATAATAATTTTTGAGTTTAGCCCAAACCAGATTATAGCGAGCAGAATCCAGGAAATATTGGGAATTGTCTGCAGCATTGAGATAAAAGGCCCGAAAGCATTATCTGCCTTTTTTTCCAGTCCCATAAAAACTCCAATAACTGTTCCACTTATCAGAGAGAGGACATAGGCTGCTGAGACTCTGTAAAAACTCTGTGAAATGTTAAACCAGAATTCTCCATCCTGCAGCATTTCAAAAATAGTGAACAGGGTGAGTTCTGGTGAAGGAAGAATAATCGGTTTATAATGAAGAGAGAGCAGCTTCCAGGCAGCAATCAGGAAGATAAAGCCACCGGCAGTATAGTTTAAATTATTTTTGTTCTTATTATTTTCCTTTATAGTAGAATTCTTCATCAGGCACTCTCCCACCTACAGAATCCGGATTTTTTTCCGCCAGTATAGAAAAATAACTGCTGAGTGATTTTTTAGCATCTTCAGCATCAACATAGTTCAGGTTTAACCTTTCGTGTCCGAGTTCTGCTATTTCAGCCGGAAAATCAAGGTGTTTTTCCAGCAGCTGAGCCGATTCGAATTTATTTTTATTTACCCAGCTGACTGCATTTTTATATTCTCTGCTCAATTCAGCCATAAATTCAGGATTTTTTTCTGCAAATTCTTTTCTGACAACCAGAGAAGACTGAGGAAATTTATGGAAGGTATATTTTTCCCATAGTTTTTGAATATCAGCAGCAATTTTTGCTTTACTGTTTCTGTAGAGGAGCTGGCTTAAAAAAGGTTCCCTCAGCACTGAAGTTACTGCCATGTCGTTAATCATAAGCTGAGCTACCTCACGCAGCTTACCTCTTTTGAGAGTAATATCATTTTTAACATCCAGTCCGGTTTTTTCTGCCAGATAGTGGAAAATGATATCCATTGGGCCACCTTTGTCAGGCACATATATTTCTTTTCCTTTTAAATCATTCCAGCTATTTATTTCCGGGTTAAGAGTTGCAATGTAAAAATAGCCCCAGGTATGGACCCCGGCAAGCTGTATATCTATACCTTTATTATAGAGCTTGGCAGCTTCATTAGTAGAAAGCAGTGCCAGATCCACATCTCCCTTCATCAGTCGGGAGAGAACTATATCTCTATTTTTGTGGACAAGTGCCTCTATGTTGAGATCTGAATTTTCCTGCATATAATAGATGGGCAGAGAAGAGGGACTGCTGGAAACACTGATTTTTGCAATCTGCTCTGCAGATAAAGCCGGACTAAAAATGAGGAAAGCAGAAATAACAATAAATACCGTTAAAAATATCCTTAAATTACTTCTATTCTTCTTCATTATTTATCTCTCCTTCTGTTAGCAATTTTTTACAGCTGAAATTAAAGTTTTTCATCAG
>CAZLIW010000405.1:0-1836 GCA_964559325.1 uncultured Halanaerobium sp.
TCCTGCTCTGCTGGCCCCTATAAGAATTATTTTCTCCATATCAGGACCTCGTAATATCTGTTATATCAAAACCTAAAACATGTTCTAATAGGTTAAGAATATTTTTTAAGGCTGATTCCACACTGGATACCTTCCCACTTATAACAAGAGAACCACTAAATCTGTCAATAAAACCAATCTCAATATTTGCTGCTTTGCTGGCTGCATCTGCAGCAATAATTGCGGCTTCACTGGGAGTAATAGTTAAAATTCCTAATGCTTCGTGTTCCTGGTTTAAACCTATTTTTTTGTAGATATCTTTGGATGGATGGGCAATTAAATGTACCAGAGTTACCTGTTTACCAGGTACATATTCCTGTATCATCCGCTGTTTTTCTTTTTCTGCTGCCATTTGCTTTCACCCCGGTCACTTTTTTAATTATTTTTAATTACCTGCAAGTATATCCTTCAGTACTGATTTAATGTGGTTTTCTATTATTTCTTTTGCTTCTCTGGCAATAACCAGCTCTTCATTTGTCGGAATAACATATACTTTTACAGCTGACTCTTTTTTACTTATCTTAATTTCCTCTCCGCGGCAGTTATTTTTTTCTTTATCAATACAGATACCAAAATACTCCATGTCAGATAATATCATTTCTCTTACATCTACAGCATTTTCTCCTATACCAGCTGTAAATACTAATATATCAACTCCACCCATCACTGCTGCATAAGCCCCTATATACTTTTTAACTCGACGGCAGAAAATTTTAAGGGCCAGCTCGGCTCTGCGGCTGCCCGCTTCAGCTGCCTCAGATAAATCTCTAAAATCATTGCTGACTCCCGAAATTCCCAGTACTCCACTTTCTTTGTTGAGAACTTCATCAACATCTTCGATAGACAGATCTCTTTCCTTCATGATATATGGTATTATACCGGGATCAATATCTCCAGATCTGGTTCCCATTGCAAGTCCTTCCAGTGGAGTAAGCCCCATACTGGTATCAACTACTCTTCCCCTATCAACCGCCGCTATACTGGCACCATTACCCAGATGACAGGTTATTATTTTTAGATCTTCACAATTTCTTCCATCAAGTTCTGATGCCCTCTCAGATACAAATTTATGTGAGGTGCCGTGAAATCCATATCTCCTTACACCATTTTCTTTATACCAGGAATAGGGTACTGCATAAAGAAATGATTGTTCGGGCATAGACTGATGAAATGCTGTATCAAATACACCAATATTGGGAGTGTCCGGCATCAATTTCTGACTTACTTCAATGCCAATTAAATTTGCCGGATTATGCAGTGGGGCCAGTTTAATATTTTCTCTTAATGCTTCAGATACTGCATCATTTATCAGCACAGAACCGGAAAATTTTTCTCCTCCATGTACAACACGGTGACCGACAGCACTGATTTCATCCATATTTTTAATAACTCCATTTTTTTCATCCTGAAGGACATCCAAAACCATTTTGATAGCTTTATTGTGATCAGATATTTTTTCCGTAATCTCGAGTTCTTCTTTATTTATCGCTTCGTGTTTTAAAACTGAAATTTCTTCCCCAATCTTTTCCACAAGCCCCTTTGCCAGAACTGTTTCATCTTCCATGTTTATTAATTGATATTTTAATGAAGAACTACCACAGTTAAGCACAAATACTTTCATAATATTACCATCCTCTGCTGAAATTTATTTCTTTATTAAATTATGCTGAATGTAAAACAGTTTCTAATCTGCTTTAGTTTTTGATATTTAATTAATGTGAAAAATATTTTCTCATTAAATCTTCTGCATTTTATCAAGCAAATAAACCAATTATTATACACTACTTAATATTTTCA
>CAZLIW010000406.1:0-1829 GCA_964559325.1 uncultured Halanaerobium sp.
GCAGTAAAGGAATTTAAAGATATGTTTCAGATAAGAGAAAATAAAATTGTTGATACAGATTCCGAAGATCTGGAAAAAGACAGCAAATCAGATAAAGTAGAACAAGAAGATAAAACCGAAGCAGAGGAAGCTGAGGTGAATTAATAATGCAGAATATGCGCGATATACAGCGTAGAATCGGCAGTGTAAAAAACACTCAGAAAATAACCAGAGCTATGAAGATGGTTGCAGCAGCCAAATTAAGGAATGCTCAGGATAGAGCAGAAGATGCCAGACCTTTTTTCAATAAGACTGTTGAAGTTTTAACAGGTGTTTTTTCAAGAACCAGTGAAGGTTTAAACCACCCTCTGCTTGCCGAAAGAGAAGGTGACAGGCATCTCATAATTGCTGTTTCTGGTGATCGAGGACTCTGTGGTGCATATAATAGTAAAGTTATAGCAAAAACAGAGGAATTAATGAAAAAAGAAAAAAAAGCTTCTTTAATGCTGCTGGGTCGTGTGGCAAGAGATTACTTCCGCCGCCGCAGTGCTGATATAATGTCAGAATATGTACAGCTTGATGATTATCCAGGTTATGGATTTGCAAATAAGCTGGCTGATGAAATTATACATCATTTTAGAGAAGGTGATGTAGATAAAGTGAGTATTGTCTATACACACTTTAATTCTGCAATAAACCAGAAAGTAACAAAAATGCAGCTTCTGCCGGTAGAGAAATTTGCTGATGAAGCCAGTAAAATACAGGAAAATGAGGCTGATGAAGGTGATAAAAACTATGTGGACTACATATTTGAACCTTCACCTGCGGAAGTTTTTGATAATATCCTGCCACAGTATTTGATAAATGTAATTTATTCAGCACTTTTAGAATCAAAAGCCAGTGAATTTGGTGCCCGAATGACAGCAATGGATTCTGCAACTGAAAATGCAAGTGAAATGATAGATGACCTGACACTGAAATATAACAGGGCACGTCAGGCAGAAATAACAAAAGAAATTACAGAAATTGTTGGTGGGGCAGAAGCCTTAAAATAAAGTTTTGATAAAGGAGGAATTTGTGTGAGTGACCAGAACATTGGTAGAGTAGTTCAGGTAATTGGACCGGTAGTTGATATAGAGTTTTCTGGCGGGAAATTACCTGGAATTTACAATGCTATCAGGATAAAAAATGAAGATAATGATATAAATTTAACCTGTGAAGTTATGCAGCAGCTCGGTGATAATCGAGTTCGTTCAGTTGCCATGTCTTCTACAGATGGTCTTGTTAGAGGAATGGAAGCAGTTGACCAGGGAGATCCAATCAGTACACCTGTTGGAGAAGGAGTTCTGGGAAGAGTCTTTAATGTCCTGGGAGAAACAATAGATAATCGGGGAGAGATAAAAACAGATGAAAGAATGCCGATTCACCGTCCTGCTCCAAAATTTGAAGAACAGGAAACATCTACCGAATTATTTGAAACAGGTATCAAAGTAATCGATCTTCTGGCACCATATACACGTGGTGGTAAAGTTGGATTATTTGGGGGTGCAGGTGTAGGAAAGACTGTACTAATCCAGGAATTAATTAATAATATTGCAACAGAACATGGAGGATATTCTGTGTTCTCCGGGGTAGGAGAAAGAACCAGAGAGGGTAATGACCTCTGGTTGGAATTTCAGGAAGCAGAAATAATGGATAAAGTAGCCATGGTTTTCGGCCAGATGAATGAACCGCCTGGAGCCCGTATGAGAGTTGGGTTGACCGGACTTACAATGGCTGAATATTTTCGGGATGAAGCAGGACAGGATGTACTTCTGTTTATTGATAATATATTCCGCTTTATTCAGGCA
>CAZLIW010000407.1:0-1827 GCA_964559325.1 uncultured Halanaerobium sp.
AGTAAGCAGGGGACTTGCTGCAACATGTTTAAATCATAAACCAACAAAAGAAGAGGAAGATTTTCTGGCTGGTGAAATCATGAAGTGCAGTAAAATGGCAAAAATAGAAATTATGAGAGATCATACTAATTTAAATTGGCGGGACTTTTTGCCCGAAATTGATATTCCCACTTTAGTTTTTGTTGGCAGGAAAAGCCAGGTGTTTCCATGGCAGGGAAGTAAATATGTGGCAGATGTAATAAAAGATTCAGAACTTGAAATATTTGAAGACTGCGGCCACATGTTATTCTGGGATGAAGCTGAAAAATTCAATAAAAGACTTGCTGAATTTATTGAAAAACAAAAATAACCATAGCTTAATGACATAAATCTGCCAGCATGTTCTATTACAAAAATAATTCAGAATTTTTCCGCAAATCAACAATTTGTTTTGAGCATTTATTTTTCTGTTCAGAGAAAAATGATAACATGAATAAGCGCGTACAAAAAATTAACACAATTTTAAAGGGGAGTGAAGTTAAATGAGGAAAAAGTTCTGCATTATTTTGACTTTATTTTTGATACTGTGTTTATTTAATTTTATGACATATGCACAAAATGGATTTGCTGAAGGAAGCGGAACAGAAGCTGATCCGTATTTAGTTAAAACTGCAGTCCATCTAAACAATGTAAGAAATCACACGGATAAATATTTTAAACAGACAGCAGATATATATTTAAGCCGCGGCGAAGCTCCAAAAAACTGGGAACCTATAGGTGAAAACTTCAGTGGTAAATATGATGGAAACAGCTATAAGATAATAAATTTAGTTAGTATCGGAAAAAATGTAGGACTTTTTTCTGAATTGACAGAGTCAGCAGTTGTAAAAAATATTAATTTGATAAATATTAATATAAGAGCAGATAAAAGTACTGCAGGCGGTATTGCCGAATCAAATAGAGGAAAGATTGAAAACTGTTTTGTCCAGGGTTTTATTAAAAAAGGATCTGAATTAGATATAAGTAAAATAGGTGGGCTTGTAGGTCGAAATTATGGCAAAATTGAAAACAGTCATTTTAATGGCAAAATTGGTGCCTTTAAATCAGTAGGCGGTCTGGCTGGAGTTAATGAGGGAATAATAGAAAAAAGTAGTGCAAAAGGTATATTGTTAGGAAATGATAAAAATGGTGGATTGGTCGGTAATAATACAGGAGAAATAATTGAGTGTATTAGTAATATGGAAGTTAAAGACAGCAGCAGTTATGTTGGTGGAATTGCGGGATATTCCAGTGGATATATAAAAAATTGTATTGCAGTTGAAGATGTTAAAGGTCGGGGATATGCAGTTGGAGGTCTTGTTGGCTCAAATACTTATGAGGGGGAAATAATTGAATCTTATGCAGAAGGAGATGTAACAGGACATAGGGAACAGGTAGGAGGTTTAACCGGAATAAATAAGGGTTTAATCAATAAGTGTTTTGCCACCGGAAATGTCAAATCTAATGGTAATGTCGTTGGAGGTTTTGCTGGTGAAAACATAGGTTTAATTAAAAATTCTTATTCTACAGGAAATATAACAGGCTGGTATTATATTGGAGGCTTTGTTGGAATGCTGGGGCCATATCAGAGCATAATAACGTTAGAAGTAGATAAAGCTATTGTTAATTGTTATGGCAGTGGTGAAGTTTCTGGAGAATCAGATCTGGGTGGTTTTGTTGGTAAAAAAGATGAAGATGCTATTGTAAAAAACAGTTTTTATAATCAGTTAAGTTTATCAAAAAATAATGAAATAGGCACAGAAAAATTACCAGAACAGAAGAAGAAAAAAAGCACTTATTCCGGCTGGG
>CAZLIW010000408.1:0-1824 GCA_964559325.1 uncultured Halanaerobium sp.
CGTTTAAGTCAACAAAGTTTAATTTCTGTTCTGGCCACATTTCTACTTCCGGCAGTTCTCCCTGGGGAACACCTGTAAAATATGATAGTTTAACTCTATCTGCATAAAGTGGTGCCATTATTTCTGCTGTAATAGGGAATTTAAAATATCCCTGCAGCAGTTCATTAAGTTTTCTCCCATCCAATTCTTCCAGCATATAATTATAGGCACTGCTGCTGTCAGCTGATGCTTTCAGCAGAGCTTCTAAAATAATAACTGAGTCTTTATTGATTTTTCTTAAATCAGAATGAAAATCAGCTGAATATTTTTCCGGCAGTTCTTTCAACTCTTCAATACTGCTTCTGGTCAAATGATTGTATCCACTTCTAAAAGCAAGCAGTCCATAGTCAAACAGCCTATTTGTCAGCTTTCCTGCTGCTGAATTTTCTCTATATCCTTCTACAAGTCTAAAATAAGCATCTTCTTTGTAATCACCTTCTGCATCAACACTAATAAATGTTAATCCAAATTGATCACCGGGAGATTTTTCTTCTAAAAGCCAGAATAATTCTTCCTGATTTTCTGGATACTGTTCATCAAACAATAATATGTGGTCACCGATTTCCATACCTGCCTCCTCAGCTGGAGTACCTGCAGTAACAGATTTAATTCTCCACTGATTATTTTCCAGTACAGGATTAAAACCCAGTTTGGCTGTTTTTTCATGATTTAAAATAACTTCTTTTTGATAGCGGAAAATTTCTGCCAGTTGATAAACCTCTAAAGTTCCCAGTAAATTATAGAGCTGATCAAGTCTGGCCATATTTCGCGCTGTTACAGCATCAGTCTTAAGAGCCTCTATATATTTTTTATAACCCTGATCAACAAAACCAACATTGATAAGCTCCAGACTTTCTTTGTATAATGCTTCTGCTTTTTCTCTTTTTTTCTGTCTTTCTTCAAGCATTTCTGCCAGTTTTTTATTTCTCTCCGCTGCCAGAACTTCTTTTTCAGCTTCTGCCTTTTTTGCTGCTTCATATTCTGCCTGATTTTCTGCTTCAATATAGTGGAGGCCATCTTTAGCTGCAACCACCCATTCATCAGTTTTATATATATAGCTTACTCCATAAATTCTATCAAATTTAAGCTTTTTATTTGTTACTGCATTTTTTGCATAATCAGCAGAATTACTTTCGGTCAGAAGCACCTCATAAAAAGTATCATCTTCATAAAGGCCTACAATCCAATCCTTATAAATTTTTCCTCCTACCAAATCATCTGATGACCATGTTAAAATTTTATTTTCAAAATTTATATTTTCTATTTTTTTTTCTTTTAAATTAAACAACTTACTGCTGTCATAGGTATGAAGGAAAGCATATTTGTTAAATCTATCAAAATAAAGATCATAATAATAATCTTTTAATTGATCGGTTTTTTGAGCGGCATCAAATTCGTTTATTACTTCAAGAGTTTTCACATCTACCAGAGCAACTGTATTATAAATGCCAGGATTTGCATATAATCTACCTGTTATTATTAAATAGCGTCCATCAGGAGAGTAATTTATACCTTTGTATCCAAATTTTCCTGTAGAATTGTTTTTAATTAAATTAATTTTTTCTCCAGAAACAACTTTACTCTTCTGACTGATTGACCATTTATTATAATAAACATTATTGGAGCGCGAGGAATATATTCCCGAAATATAATTATTGTCAGGGCTTATAGTAATATAATATCCCTCATCTGAATTTGATAATGGTATAGTAGAGATAAATCTTAAATCATCAACTTTATATAAATATATCTTATTATCTCTGTGAACAGCTATTAGACTTCCAT
>CAZLIW010000409.1:0-1815 GCA_964559325.1 uncultured Halanaerobium sp.
CTTCAGCTGCATCCTTACCATCTGCTATTGCTGTAATTGCTGTATCTGATCCTCTAGCAACATCTCCACCGGCAAATACTCCTTCAAGTTTTGTCATGAAAGTATCTCTGTCCGTTACAAAAGTTCCCCATTTAGTAATCTCTACTTCATCTTTATCTATGAATGGCAAATCAGAAGATTGACTTACGGCTGGTATTATCATATCAGCTTCTATTATGAATTCAGAACCTTCAATTACTTCCGGTTTTCTTCTACCACTCTTATCGAACTTATTCAGTTTCATTCTTTGGCATATTATAGAGTCTACTTTACCAGTTCCTTTAAAGCTTTTTGGAGACACTAGTTCCATAATTTCAATTCCTTCTTCTACAGCTTCTTTTATTTCTCTATCATCAGCTGGCATATCCTCTTTAGTTCTTCTGTAAAGTATTGTTACTTTTTCCGCTCCCATTCTAACAGAAGTTCTAGCTGCATCGATAGCAGTATTTCCACCGCCAATAACTAGGACTTTTCTACCGATTTTTACATCTTTTTCCAGATTTACGTCTTTCAAAAAATCCAGTCCATGATAAACATTTTCTAATTCTTCACCTGGTATACCAATCCTATTTGAAAACTGTGTTCCTGTTGATATATATACAGCGTCGAATTTTTCTTTAATTTCATCAAATTCTATATCTTTACCAACTTCTGTATTAAGGTGTACTTTAACTCCAACCTGTTTTATGAGATTTACTTCATGTTCAAGTATATCATTTGGTAATCTGTATTCCGGTATGCCAAAAGCCAATACGCCTCCTTCTACAGGTTGGGATTCAAATACTTCAACCTCATATCCCAGTCTAGCAAGATAATAACCACAGGTTAAGCCTGATGGACCAGCTCCAATTATTCCAATACTTTTTTCCTTCTTTGGAAATACTAAATCCATATAAGGTTCTTCGTGCTTCATAACATAATCTGATACAAATCTTTTTAAATCTGCTACAGCTAAAGGTTCATCCAATTGTGCTCTTCTACATTTACTTTCACAAGGATGAGTACATACTCTTCCACAAATTGCTGGAAAAGGATTATCTTTTCGCACTAAATTATAAGCATCTCTAAATCTACCCTCCGCAATTAAAGATATATATCCCGGGACATTAACTCCTGCAGGACAGGCGTTTTCACAAGGTGAAATAAATAGTTCCCCGCAAACTCCAGCTCTACAATACTTGTATTTTATGTGTTCTTCATATTCTTCTCTAAAGTTTTCTATCATGCTTAGAACAGGATTAGGCGCCGTTTGTCCTAAACCGCAAACTGCTGTCTCTTGAATTGTTTCTCCTAATTCTATAAGAAGTTCAATATCTCCTTCTTTACCATCACCTTTAGTTATTCGCTCAAGTATTTCTAGCATCCTTTTTGTGCCTACTCTACAAGGCACACATTTACCGCAGGATTCTTCCTGAACAAATTCCATAAAAAATCTTGCCATATCAACCATACAGGTATCTTCATCCATACTGATTAGACCTCCAGAACCCATTATAGCACCAAGTTTTTTTAGGGAATCGTAGTCCACTGGCGTATTAAGATTTTCACTTGTGATACATCCTCCGGAAGGTCCTCCTGTTTGAGCTGCTTTAAATATTTTATTTCTAGGAATTCCCCCCCCAATATCAAAAATTATATCTCCAAGAGTAGTCCCCATTGGAACTTCCACTATTCCTGTATTAGTTATAGCACCAGCTAATGCAAATACCTTAGTTCCTGTATTTCCTTCTGTACCGTACCTTTTATACCAGTTGCTTCCTTCTCTAAGTATCTGAG
>CAZLIW010000410.1:0-1800 GCA_964559325.1 uncultured Halanaerobium sp.
AGGACTTGTTATTCAAGATCGGAGTTAATATTAGTCGTCACCATTGCGAAGGTCTGGCGACCATACGCAAGGTAACTTAAATGGTTATTTTTATTACCCAGTTGAAACCTTCTACATGATAAGAATTATATTTGACCTTGCATTATAAGACAGAAATTATATAGAGTGAAAATAAAGGGGAAAGTAAGCAGGACGACTTACGAAACTTAGGCCAAGAGCCTCCACGCAAGTCTGTTGCCTGCTTACAATCCGTATTGGTTGATTAGGCCTCGAGTCTCTGTTAACCGGAAGGTAGGATAAAAGCAGCCTTGCTTTCCCCAAATATAGTTAAGAGAAAACAATGAAAAAAAACTCTAAGGCTTACACCGCTTTTTGTGGCATTGATATATCAAAAGATACTTTTGATTATTGCCTGCTCAACAGAGATAAGCAAACAATTAGCCATAACAAACTTCCCATTACTCGCGAAGCTCTTTATCACTTAATAGGAATTGTAACTGAAGATGTCAATCAAAACATCATCTTTCTGATGGAGTCCACAGGAAAATACCACCGTCGTGTTAGTGATCTATTAGCTTGTTCTGGATTCGATGTTTGCGTCATTCAACCATTACTGATCAAGAACTACACCGAGGGCAAGGATTTGCGCAAGACGAAAACAGATAAGAAAGATGCACATTTGATAGCTCAGTATGCTGTTGATAATCATGACAGTTTGCTTCTCTACAATCCTGATAGTATAGCTTTGAAGGAACTTGCAAGACATCGGATAAAAGTAGTTAGAGACCTGACATCTATCAAAAATGAATACAAAGAGAATATGATGACATATTTCCCTGAAGTGGTAGCAGTAAATGAAAACTTTATCTATACAAAGACCATTATGAATTTATTGAAAAGATGTTGCCTGCCGGAAAAGATAGCCAGAAAACATGTTTCTACTTTAGACAATATGCTTAAAAAAAGCGGTGCTGCAAGATTATCAATTAGTGGGACTCAGCTTAAAGAAATGGCAAAACATTCTGTCGGGTCCAAAAGCAGCACTGCCCAGTTCATTATCAGTGATTTGATAGATGCCATGCTAACGCTTATCGATCGTTTGAAATGCATAGAAGAGGAGTTGGAAAACCACACTAAGGATATATATGAAGAAGAGCTGGAGATAATAACCTCTATAAATGGCATTGGCAAAACAACCGCATTGAATTTTCTGATTGAGATAAAAGACATAGATTTATATGACGATTGGAAAAAACTATGCGCTTATGCAGGTAATGATCCTGGAATTGTGCAAAGTGGCAGTTCGGTGAATAAAAAAGGTAACATCACGAAAAGGGGAAATAAGTATTTGAGATGTACGCTGTTTTTGATGGCATCATCTGTATGCAGGCATAATGATAGATATAAATCTTATTCGGAGAAGAAGAAACTGGAGGGCAAAAAATACAAAGAAAGGATGGTGGCAGTTGCTAATAAACTGACAAAGCTAATTTTTGCATTACTGAAAAAAGGCGAGTTTTTTGATGAAAATTATGAACTCAACAGAAAATTTAAACGTACTGGTTAATAGAGATATGTAATTATGATAATTAAGATATATTTACTAAATTCAGCCCAACTTAGATGAGGTGTATTTACACCGAAATCTGAGTTGGGCTGAAAATATAGTTGACTTGCGTATGGTCAAAGACCTTCGCAATGGTTGACCCTGATCTCTCTACAATTATATCATACATTAATTATGAATTAAAACTTATTCAAATTCATAACTGTTAAAAATTTACCATTATTCATTATCTT
>CAZLIW010000411.1:0-1798 GCA_964559325.1 uncultured Halanaerobium sp.
ATTCAGCTCATCCTTTCTTCAGCCATATTTTTATATTTCAAGCTTGAAATAAGTAAACTCAGGGCAGCTTCCGGGTATTTTTGGGCCATCATACCACAGGAAGCAAATATGTAATCATTATCAACCAATATATGGGCATCTCTGCCGGGTAAAAGCTTTTTGCTGTGTTTAACTTTTATTTTCTCAAGTATCTGGCTTCCATCCTTCAGTCTGGTTAAAGCTCCACCTGTTCCAATAATCCATTTAACTGCTGTTAAATCTTTACCTTCTGCTACAGTCTGCCTTCCTCCTGGACCATAAAAATCAAAGAATCTGCCTGCATGTCTTTCTACAGCCATTACAGCAGCTTTTCCGGCAAGCTTTTTTATTACTGCTTCCTCTTTTTCATTTTTAGGTAGGGGAGATAAATTTTTTAAATCTACAGCTTTTCCTTCTTCTGCCAAAAACTTATTAACATATTCTGCATTTATATATACTCCCAGATCACCTTCAACCGTTCTTTTAGCAAATGGTTCAGGATTCATAAGTATCTTTGCAACTGCAGGAGAATCTTTGCTGGCAGAATGTATATCAGTAGTAGCTCCACCTATATCGACAACCATTAAATTATCAAGTTCTTTATAAAGCAGTTTTGCCGATTCCATAACCGCCCCTGGAGTTGGCAGCATTTCGTGGGATAATAATTTTTCTATCTTTTCCATACCAGGTGCTCTGACAATATGTCTGGCAAAAATTTTGTGAATTAATTTCCTGGCTGCTTCAATATTTAAATCATCTATTTCTGGATAGACATTTTCTGTTATCATAACTTCCAAACTGCTGTCAGAAAAAATCTCCTCTATTTCGTGGTGTAAAGCCGCATTTCCCGCATAGATTACCGGTATATTAAGCTTAAGTTTAGCTATCTTTTCTGCATTATATATTATAGTTTCTTCTTCTCCATAATCTACACCACCTGCAAGTAAAATTATATTTGGATTTTTATCCATCAATTTTTCTATCTGATAATCTTTTATTTTCCCAACAGTGATCTGTTTAATAACCGCTCCAGCACCTAAAGCAGCTTCCTGAGCAGCCTTAACTGTCATATCCTTTACAAGGCCGTGTACTGTCATTTTTAAACCACCGGCTGCACTGCTTGTGGCCATAAATTCTTTCCATTTTAAATCTCTGGCTTTAATTTTAAGTTTAAGATCTTCCACAGCTTTATTGAGGCCCAGTGTAACATCTCCATCTTCCACAGAAGTAGCTGCCATTCCCTGGCCGATAAATACTGCCTCTTTCCCTTTAATATTATCAAAAGCATTTACCATTGTTGTTGTACTGCCTATCTCAGCAAGTAATAAATCTACTTCCATTTTATTAACTCTCCTCTACCAAAAGATATTATTCTAAATGAAATATCAATCAATACAAGTTTATTAACTCTCCTTATATTATTTTAAATGAAATATTAATCAAAATTTTGCCCATTTTAGCAAAACCCTAGCAAAGAAAACTCCATCTAAATATCTTATTTAGTTGGATAGATTCATCAATCTAAAATAAATTGCTAGATATATTTAACATCAAAATCTTTCAGCATTGTTTTAACAGCAGTTTTGCTTTTATTAATTTCAGCTGCCAGAAAGTTGATTTCCTCTTCATTTAGCTCTCTTTTATCAGTTGAATTAAATATATTTTTTAGATATGAAAATCTCAATTTATTTAGATCTACTTTCCTGGCTTTGATTAAATCTGGATTTTCGGGAATTATTATTGATCTGCCGGGTATTTCAGACTCAGAATCACCTGTTTT
>CAZLIW010000412.1:0-1797 GCA_964559325.1 uncultured Halanaerobium sp.
CTGGATTTTCAGTTAACTTTTTACTGGCCGGTCAGTATGCACACTGGTCCAGTGAATATCCCGGACACTTTAGTCCATTATTCTGGTTCCTCTTTGCCTCAATCGCTTTAATCGGCTCAGGGCGTTCCTTTGGACTTGATTATTATGTTCTTCCCTGGCTTAAAAAAATAATCTGGAGAAGACCCAAAAATAAAGAATCTCATCTTAAAGAGGTTATTAGCAAAAAGTAACTGATCGATGTAAAAATTATATTATTTGAAATTAATAATATTTTGCTTATAAAAAAACTGCCGTTTAAAAGCGGCAGTTTTTTAAATATAACTTACTATATTTTTAATATCATTTTTTAATAAAAACAGCAGTCTTTTTACTATACCTCTGTTATTTTTTAGTCTTCCCTTTTGAGGTGAAGCAATAAAATAAAGTCTTTTAGAACTGTCTTTACCTTTATGAAAACTAAATGCATTTAACACTTCAACAGATTCAAATCCATTTTCAAACAGCAGCTGTTTAACCCTTTTTATTTTATAACCTTTTTCACTGTGCAGTTCTTCAAAACAGGGCTGATTATCACCTTTCAAACATATTTTTAACCTGACCTGCCAGATATCTTTATCTCTGTACACTATATCTTCCCAAAAACAGGTGTAGTTTTTACCTTCCAGAACAAATTTCTTTTCTTCAATTGTATTTATTCTTCCAATACTGTTCATATCAAAAATAAATAATCCATCCTGCTTAAGTAAACCGACAGCATTATTAAACAGTCGGGCAAGATCTTCCTCTTCTGTTAGATAATTTATACTGTCAAAAAAAGATACTATCAGTGAAAATTTTTTATCAAATTTTATTTCTTTCATATCATCCTGTACAAATTCTACCTCTGTATTTTCTGTATTTATTTTTTCTACAGCCTTTTTTAGCATTTCTGGAGATAGATCGACTGCTGTAATATGCTTTACTTTCTTAAGTCTGCTTAATCTTTCTGTCATATTTGCAGTTCCACAGGCCAGTTCCAAAATATTTTCTTTATCTGCTCTGTAATAATTAATAAGATCTTTTAAATAATTAAACCAGCTGTCATATGGAACTGCATCCATTATATCATCATAAATTTCCGCAAAATAACGGGTGTAACTATCTGACATATTTATCTCCTAATTTCTTTTAAAATCCAGCAGAAAATCAATATAATCCAGCACCTCTCTGCTTCCTTCCCCTGTTTTAGCAGAAAAGAAAACAAAGTTGTCATCAGGGTAAAGATCAAGTTCTTTAAAAATCAACTTTCTCTGTTTTGCTTTTTTATTATTAGAAATTTTGTCAGCCTTTGTGGCGGCTATTAAAAAATTAAGCCCACTCGATTTAAGCCAGTCCACCATCATTATATCATCATCTGTCGGTTTGTGTCTGGCATCTATAATCTGTATTATTCCAATTAAATTTTCTCTGTAATTTAAATAACTGTCTATAAGTTCTGCCCACTGTTCTCTAACTTTTTGCGGTACACTTGCAAATCCATATCCTGGCAGATCCACTAAATAAAATTCATCTCCTACATTATAGTAATTAAGTGATTGTGTTCGCCCCGGTGTGTTGCTAGTTCTGGCCAGTTTTTTTTTGCCTGTAATTGTATTAATTAAAGAAGATTTTCCAACATTGGATCTGCCGCTAAAGGCGATTTCCGGCTGTCTTATTCTGGGGCATTCTTCCAGTTTAAAGACACTTTTTATGAATTCCGCATTCTTAATCTTCACTTTTCTCATCCTCAACAAGCAGTATTTCTCTTACCTGATCCAT
>CAZLIW010000413.1:0-1789 GCA_964559325.1 uncultured Halanaerobium sp.
ATTGATTATTTCTTCTAAATCTTCTGAATCAAGACAGATTGGAAATCCATCTATAGCACCAAATTCTTTAAATAGAACAGATTTACCTTCCATTACAGGTATTGAAGCTCTAGCTCCGATATTTCCAAGACCTAAAACTGCGGTACCATTGGAAACAATAGCTACAAAATTGCTTTTATTGGTATATTTATATACATCATCACTGTTGTCAGCAATTGCCAGACATGGGTAGGCAACACCTGGAGAATATGCAAGAGTTAGGTCATCTTCATTTTCAACCTTAACCTTTCCTGCTACTTTTAATTTTCCCATATTTTCTTCATGCATCTTTAACGCTTTTTCTTTTAAATTTTCCAAAATAATCCCTCCTGGATTTCAATGTTTTTTATTCTAACAGAACTTTTCCCACCCAGAGACATTATAAATATTATCTTTGAGTGGGATTATTATTATTATTTATTTTACAACTAAAACAGATGTTTTTGCATGTTTAATGATCTTTTCTGCTGTACTTCCCAGCAACTTATCCTTTAATGTTTTATCACCTTTATCAGCAATAACTATTAGATCAAAGTCATTTTCTTCAGCATAATCACAGATATTTTCTGCCGGTCGATTTCCCTCTTTAACAACTCTTTCTGTTTCCAGACCTTTTTCACCCAATGTAACTTCACACTGTCCATATAACGTACTGCATGTTTTTAAAGCTTCTTCTGTTTCTTTTTTGGTTTCTTCCAGATCGAGATTTAACTGCTCAAACTCTTCTTTAGATCTTATCAATTTGTGTTCAGGACTTACAATTGTTAGAAATGTAACTGCACCTTTACATAAAAGAGCCATTTCCTGAGCTTTCTGAGCAACCTCAGAACAGCTTTCAGAACCTTTTACTGCAACTAAAATTTTAAACATATAATTTTCTCCTCTCTCTAGTTAAATAAAGCTTTAATCTAAGTTAATTATACTGTACAGCACTTATATTTAAAACAGTTAATGCAATTTATTCTACAAAAACTATTCTTTTAGTTTAGGTAGTGTGGATATTCCATAGGGAATAACAAGAATTTTGGCATCATCACCAAGCTCATCAAGGGCATCTTCCAGTGCACTATTGAGGTCATCAAATATATTTATAAAGAGTTTATCTTTTATATCATCTGACAGTGATGTGACAAGAGAAATTTCACTTTCAGTATGAATCATGGCAATTCGAGAAGCTTTGTGGCGTCCGAGAATAAAGTCATGTTCCAGCTCATCAATTAAATCCTGAGCAGTTTTTCCTCCTGTAAGCGCATCTCCAAAATGATCTTCTCCAAGTCCATCTTCACACTTGGCTGCAATAATAATCTTCCCACCCTTTTTTACAGCAAGACTGGCATTTTCCATAGCTTTATGTGTCTGATAGAGGTCTATATCTTTGGGCATTCCTCCCGGTGTGGTAATTACTATATCGGCAAGTTCATCTATTTCACTCTGATAAATCTTTTCTATATATTCCTTACCTTTGCGGTGGGCGGCAGTCACTTCACCTGCCACAACCTTGATCAGCTCTTTACCACTATTTAGTACAGCATTGACCATAAAATCTATACCAACAAATTCACCAATTTCTTCTATTTCTTCACGAACGGGGTTTCCTTCTATCTGTCCACCTCTTGCCAGTGAATCTAAAAATCTCTGATGATTCTGCAGTATTGTCTTTCTGCTGCAGACACCTGGTGCAAGTGCTTTTGCTCCTCCACTAAATCCAGCAAAATAATGATATTCAAGATTTCCGGTTGCTATAATAAAG
>CAZLIW010000414.1:0-1788 GCA_964559325.1 uncultured Halanaerobium sp.
CCAGGGGTTTGTCTGATACCAAAAATGAAATCCAGCTTAAAACACCAATAAAAAGGCCGACCAAGTATGGAGACCATTCAGCTGAAAGTATAAAACTCATATTTATCCTCCTTTCGTTTATCATGTATTGTCAAATATTTAATAAAAATTAATTTAGTTTTTAATGAAATCAGTGCAATAATCATTTCAGACAGTATTTCAATCGCTATCTTTGCACTGGTTTTTGAAATTTCTTCATTTGCAATAGATTTTTAAAATTCTTTATATATACTATCTTCAAACTATAGGACAGGTTGTGGAAGACCAGCCAGCTAAACCGCCTAAGATAACATGTGTGTTTTTAAAACCTTTTCTAGTTAGCAGACTAGCAGCAGTTGTCGATCTTAATCCACTTCCACAGAAAATATAAATTGACTGGTCTGTGGGAATTTTATCTAAGTTATTGAGCAGTTGAGTTAACTGTATATTATGAGCATCTTTGATTTTACCACTACCTGCAATCTCCTCTTCTCCTCTTATATCAAGCAGCCAATAATCATTATTTTGATCAATTAATGAACAGAGTTTTTGTACTCTAATTGTTTTAATAGAACTGCTATTTTTGCCAGCCATATGCCATTTCAGCATTCCATCTTTAAGATACCCCTTTATATTATCATATCCTAGTCTATGCAGGATATCTATGGCTTTTTGTGGATAAGCCCCATCAGTTATTAAAAGTAATTCTTTATCATAAGGTATAAACCAGCCTGCAAAGCTAGCCAGTCCTTCCTGCCATATGGAAATAGAATCGGGTATATGTGCTGACGCAAAATCAAGTTCATTACGAATATCTAAGACTAAAGTATCATCTGATTTTAGTTTTTTATCAAATTTACCAGGGTTTAAAGCCTCAGCTTCAGGTAATCCTTTAATAAAATCTGTTCCGGTTAAGTTTAGTTTTTCCATTTTTTTAAAATAGGGTGGTCTTTCCAGTACTACCTTTACATTCTCAACAAATTCTTCTTCATTTTCATACTGTAAATTTGGATTTACTTTTTTTTCCAGGCCCAGTGTAGTTAGTTCACGTTCTGCAATAGCATGGCCGCAGACCGAACCAGATCCATGGGCTGGACACATAATAACACTATCTCCCAGGGGTAATATTTTGTTATATATTGAATTATAGAGTTTGTGGGCTAAATCATCCATTAAATTTTCTCCCATAAGATCAACACGACCGGTATCGCCGGCAAAGAATGCATCTCCCGTAAAGACCATGAGCGGCTCTTCAGAAAAATCATATAAGACATAGCTAAATGAATTTAAGGTATGTCCAGGGGTATTGATTGCTTTTAACTTAAGTCTTCCCACAGTAAATTCTTGTCCATCTTGAACAGCCTCACCGTATTGATAATCTAAGTTATGATCAGCATGCCAAATTTGTGCACCGGTTAGTTTTGCTAGATCTATAGAACCAATTATATAGTCTTCATTTCTGTGGGTTTCAAAAATGTACTTAATTTGATAACCCTGTTTAGAGGCTTTGTTTAAATAAACATCTATATCCCGGCGGGGGTCAATTACTACTGCTTCTTCTTGATCTCCAATTATATAAGAATAATGTGCTAGACCAGCTGTATCAATTTTTTCAAATAACATATAAATCAACTCCTTTATTTTTTATTTAAAAAGCTTAGTAAAAACAATTGTAAGGAATATATTGGATAATGGTTAATTAAATAATTATTTTCTTTTTATCTAAAATGTCTCAAGAAAACTCCATCTAAATCTTCTTTTTGATTTAGG
>CAZLIW010000415.1:0-1787 GCA_964559325.1 uncultured Halanaerobium sp.
GCTGGACAACATTTGGATCTTCTTCAAATTTAAGGGCATAACCGGAAAGTTTAACATCTAAAGGAGCAGTTAGCGAACGACAAGATTTTCCTCGAAAGAAGTTATTAAAATGCCAGGATATTTCGTTAACCACAATCTGGTGATTATATGATGGTGAAGCCATCAAGTAAATCTCACCATCGATCAGTTCATATCTCTGTTCTGATGAATTTACTATTGACATATATTCTTCATAACTTATTCTTCTGGTTGTATTGTATTCCTTTGCTTCTTCATGAATAAAGAAATTTTCCGGTTCAATGTAATGTATGAGTTTAGCGACAGTCTTTCCGTTTTTAATTACAATAATATCTTCCTTTTCCACCAGGGAAAGGTATTTTCCAAAAGCATTCTGCAGATCTGTACTGTTTACACGCATGATAACACCCCGTTCTATTTTATACCTATTATTATATTTTATTATAGCTATTTTGTCAATTTATTTTAGCTATATATTTAAGATGTAGCAAATTAGAGTTCGACTTATCCCAAGCATTAGCTCATAATTAAATTCATTCTCGCAATTGAAAAAAAAGTTACATTCCTCACACATAATAATTTGTTGATTACCATATCTACTACATTGAAGTAATTTATTAATATCCAATAATTTTTCATACTTTTTTTGCTAATGTGTTTATCTGTTTTTAATTTTACTACTAATACCTGGTTTTAAGATCTTTGTCAGGATTATGGCAGGATAAAAATATTTAAAACCTTTAAAAATTCTTTAAAAGGATTTAAAATCCGGTAGACCTTGAACTCTTGTGGGGTCAAATCCCACCTTTGGCACCATTTTTATGTTTATAGTGTTCATGGTGTTCTAGATAATGAATTTAACACACTGGAATTTTTTCATACTATAACAAAAAAACGAGGCATTTACCATCCCCGCTTTTAATATATTTAATTATTTACGCTTTTCTAATCAAAGCATAAGTAAAAAAATAAGAACTTAAGTTACCAGAAAATCGCTATCTTCATTATTATTTTCATTTGATTCTTTGACATCATTATCAACATCTAAAATAACATCAAAATAGATATTAGCACCGCCACCAATGCTTGGCATATCTACACCAGGTAACTCTATATTTGCTCCTGATTCAATAGAAGGTACCTGAATATAGTCTATTTTTTGTCCATTATTAAAATTAACCTTTACTCTACTTTCACCAGCAGTACTGGGACCGTTATTAGCCACATAAATTATTAAATTACCATCATTTACATCCCACCAATAATTGCCGCTTCCATTGTCTCCAAATACAATATCCGGTCTTGTATCAATGATTACATCCACATAATTATCGTTATTATTACCTACTTCATCGGTAGCTTCTACTCTAATCCTCACTCCTCCATAATAATTTTCAAAAAGCTCTACAGGATCAAAAGTATAGGAATGAGTTGAGTTCTGGTTACCTGTAATTTCAGGATTGGTAGCACCTCCAATGTATAACTCCCAGGTATATGGACTTTCATCATTAACCGTCCACTGAACGGTAACAGGATTTTCTCCCAGGAGACTTCCATCGATGGGAGAACTTATATTCACACTGGGGGCAGTATTATCATCAGAAATTTTAAAACTAATGGAAGCAAGTGTTTGTTCATTTCCGGCATTATCAGTGGCCCTAATAATTAGTATATATTCTCCCACATCATTTATGGTATCTCCCCTGCTATAATTTATAATATTTCCATTTTTAGTCAAACTAATATCCCATGTTACCTCTTCGTTAGCC
>CAZLIW010000416.1:0-1766 GCA_964559325.1 uncultured Halanaerobium sp.
ATTCATTAAATAGATTTACCATCTCAATCAACTCCAGGAAGCGTTGTTCCATATATCCTCATGTAAATTATAATTCATTAAATAGATTTACCATCTCAATCAGTGATACAGCAGCATCAAAACCCTTATTACCTGACTTAGTACCAGCACGAGAAATAGCCTGTTCAATTGTATCGGTTGTTAAAACTCCAAAAATAACCGGCTTTTCTGTGTCCAATCCCACCTTTGCAACTCCTTTTGCTACTTCAGAAGAAACATAATCAAAATGTGGTGTTTCCCCTCTAATAACAGCACCAAGAGCTATAACTCCATCATATTTACTGCCTGCAGCCATTTTTTGAGCAGCTAATGGAATTTCAAACGATCCGGGTACCCAGGCGATCTCAATATTATCTTCTTCAACATCATGTCTTTTTAAGGCATCAAGAGCCCCATCTAAAAGTTTGCTGGATATGAATTCATTAAAACGCCCCACAACAATACCAACTTTAATTCCTTTACCTGTCAATTTTCCTTCATAAGTTTTTGTCATTATTATTTTCCTCCCTTATTAAAATTTAAAATATGGCCCATTTTTTCTTTTTTTACTTTAAGATAAAATTCATTTTCTTCATTTGGATCTATTTCCAGAGGAACTCTATCTGTAATTTTAAGTCCATAACCTTCCAAACCGATAATTTTTTTAGGATTATTGGTTAGCAGTCGAATAGAACTGAGGCCAAGATCAGCCAGAATTTGAGCACCAATACCATAATCTCTGAGATCTGGATCAAAACCAAGTGCCACATTTGCTTCAACCGTATCCATACCTTCATCCTGGAGTGCATATGCTTTTATCTTATTAACCAGTCCAATACCTCGTCCTTCCTGCCTCATATAAAGGAGAACTCCTCTTCCTTCCTTATTAATAATAGATAGAGCGGCAGCCAGCTGTTCTCCACAGTCACAGCGCAGTGAACCAAATGTATCACCTGTAAGACATTCAGAATGAACTCTAACAAGAACATCATCCTTATTGTTAATATCTCCTTTAACAAGTGCTATATGCTCTCTGCTGTCAATCTCTGTACTGTAGACTTTTATATCAAATTCTCCATACTTTGTCGGCAGAACAGCTTCTGCTGCCTGTTTTACCAACCTGTCTTTTCTTTTTCTATATTTTATAAGATCTTCTATAGTTATTATTTTTAGATCATGTTTCTTCGCAAATTTTTCTAAATAAGGCAGTCTTGCCATTTGACCGTCTTCTTTAATAATTTCACAGATTACACCTGCCGGATAAAGCCCTGCCATTTCAGACAGATCCACTGCAGCTTCTGTGTGTCCTGCTCTCCTTAAAACTCCTCCTTTTTTTGCAATAAGGGGAAATACATGACCAGGTCGATTAAAATCAGCTTCTTCAACTTTCTCATCAATAAGCCTGCTGATAGTCAGAGCCCTTTCTTCAGCAGAAATTCCAGTTGTAGTATCTTTATGATCAACAGAAACAGTAAATGCTGTCTTATGAGGATCAGTATTCTTACTAACCATCAGGGGAAGATCTAGCTCTTTTAATCGCTCTTTCTGCATTGGAGTACAGACAAGACCTCTACCTTCTTTTATCATAAAATTAACATCTTTTGTTGTCACCTTTTCGGCTGCCATGAGGAGATCACCTTCGTTTTCTCGATCTTCATCATCAACAACAATAATCATTTTCCCTCGTCTAATTTCCTGCAAAGCTTCTTCTATTGTATTCATAATATCTCCTTTCAATTTTATATAAT
>CAZLIW010000417.1:0-1755 GCA_964559325.1 uncultured Halanaerobium sp.
CCATTCCTAACATTGTGCTTTCGGCCATGATCGGAAAAACATTGTTTGTTCCTGTAGAAATTGACATAACCGGTGTTTTTCTCAATGCTTTTACCACAACTCTATTTGTTCCATCACCACCAAGAATGATAATAATATCCACTTCTTTTTCTTCCATCAGTTTAGCTGCATTAGAAGAGTCTTCAGCTGAACCTGTTATTGACATATCCATAATATCTACATCAAGTTTAAAGTTCTCTTTTTCCTCTCCCCAGAGCCCATTTAACGCTTCATGACCTATTCCAAAAGAATCTGGCATAATATATACTTTATCAATATCCAGTTTATTTAAGGCCAGCAGAATTCTTCTTACTATATTGACTTTTTCAGCATTATCAAATACTGAGCCGTGTGCTACCAGCCTCCGGATATCACGCCCGGAGGCCGGGTTAGCAATTATTCCAACAGTTCTTCTTTTCTTTTCAGACTGCATTAAACCATCTCTTTAACTGCAGATATTATTTTTTCTGGCCCTGGTATATATGCTTTTTCTAAAACACTGCTGAATGGTACAGGTGCATCAGGTGCACAGACTCTTTTTATGGGCTGTTCAAGGAGAAATAGTCCTTCTTCTGCAACTACTGCAGATATCTCGGAAGCAAAAGATCCTCTTTTAGTTTCCTCAGAAGCAATTATCAATTTACCGGTTTTTTCTACTGAATCCAATACAGTTTCTTTATCAAATGGAACCAGTGTTCTTGGATCTATAATTTCAATTTCTATTCCTTCTTCTGCCAGTTTCTCAGCAGCTTCCAGAGCATAGGTAACAAGTATACCTGTTGCAACTACAGTAAGGTCTTTACCCTCTCTTTTAACATCTGCTTTACCGAGTGGAATAGTCAGATCTTTGTCATCTGAAACTTCACCTGTGTGATTATAAAGTATTTTGTGCTCAAAAAAGATAACAGGATTGTCATCTCTGACAGCAGATTTAAGAAGTCCTTTTGCATCAGCAGGTGTGGATGGATATACAACTTTTAGACCAGGAACATGGGTAAACCAGGCTTCAGTTCTCTCAGAGTGCTGTGCTGCTGCACCAATACCTGCCCCATTGGGAGCCCTCAGAACCATCGGTACTTTTGCCTGTCCACCTGTCATATAGCACATTTTGGCTGCCTGATTGAAAATTTCATCCATTGGCACACCTAAAAATCCAGCAAACATGATTTCTGCTATAGGCCTACTTCCTGTCATAGCAGCACCTACCGCACTACCTATAATTGCTGTTTCGGTAATAGGTGTGTCCCGCACTCTATCTTCACCAAATCTTTCTACAAGATCTCCTGTTACACCAAAACATCCTCCAAAAACTCCAACATCTTCTCCCATTATAAATACAGATCTATCTCTCTCCATTTCTTCTGCCATTGCTTCTTTAAGCGCTTCTGCATAAGTTAATTTACTCATTAAACTCCCTCCCCATAATAAACATCTGTTGTGACTTCTGAAGGATCAGGCTCAGGACTGTCCTGTGCAAAATCAAGTGCTTCTTTAATTCTGGCTTCTACTTTTTCCTTCAGCTCACCATATTCTGCATCATCGAGGAGTTCCTGATCTTTTAATAAATTCACAAATTTGTTTATAGGATCTTTCTTTTTCCACTGTTCTAATTCTTCATCTGAACGATATACAGTAGGATCTCCTTCAAAGTGACCGCGGTGGCGGTATGTCTTACATTCTACTAGACTGGGGCCCCCACCATTTCTGGCTTTCTTT
>CAZLIW010000418.1:0-1751 GCA_964559325.1 uncultured Halanaerobium sp.
GTAATAGCAGCAAAGGTACTGTAGTAGACTTGCGGATAATGATGTTATATAAGAAAGGCGAAGGATTATTGACATTGCCATTAAATCGGTACATCTGGGTACCTGCTGCTCCATCAATAAAAAGCTGCTTGACAATATTTTGATGACTATATTCAACCAGATCAGAACGGCCATAAATACTCCAGCGGCTATCAACAATTGTGGATTTGACCTGCGGATCATTATAAACATAATGATAGTCTTTTTCAGGAAAATTTCCTATAGGAACCTGGCCAATAAAATTAGTTTTACCATTTAAAAGAAGAAGTCCGGCAAGAATAAGTGGAATCAAATATAAAGTATATATTTTTTTACTGTTCCATAAATTTAATGCAAAGTTAAAAATGGCAATTGTTACTACCAGAGTTATAAATAGAATAGCATTAGGCGCATTAAATATTTTAAATAATGCAATAGAGCCCAGGGCTCCCAGAGCGGCTCCTGCTAAATCAGATGCATATAATTTAAAACTGTGGGCTGCATAATTTTTAAAGATCAGTGCATAAACAATACCGGAGAAAAAGAAAGGTAGAAAAAGTAAAAAGAAGTAGATAAATGGGTTGGTGAGGGAGAATAGGATCGTACTTAAAATAAAGATAATAAAGGTAATTCCAATAATAATCGTAAATTTTAATAAGAGGCGGTTAATTTCGGATATATTATCAGTTTTTAACCGATAATAAGAATATATCCCTCCGCTACCTAATCCGAGTATGGCTAAGGAAAGAATTATAAAGGCGTAGTTGTTAACAAAAATAACAGAGGAAATGCGAGTGGATAAAATTTCAAAACAAATAGTAGCGACAGAAATGAGTAAGAGATTCAAATAAATTAGAACATCTTTTTAAGTATTATCAACCCGATGTTATATTCCATGCGGCTGCCCACAAACATGTTCCACTAATGGAAAATAGCCCAGAAGAAGCAATTAAAAATAATATACTTGGTACTATAAATCTTGTCGAAATGTCCCAAAAATTTATGGCAAAAAAATTTGTTTTGGTTTCTACTGATAAGGCTGTTAACCCAACAAATATCATGGGGGCCAGTAAAAGAGTGGCAGAAATGGTGATACAAAATTATAATAATAAAAACAGTACAAAGTTTATGGCGGTCCGCTTTGGCAATGTATTAGGAAGCGAAGGTAGTGTTATTCCTATCTTTAAAAAACAGATAGAAAACGGAGGACCTGTTACAGTAACTCACAAAGAAGTAACCAGGTATTTTATGACAATACCGGAAGCTGCCCAACTTGTTATCCAAACAGGTGCTTTAGGTAAAGGTGGAGAGGTTTTTGTGTTGGATATGGGAAATCCGGTAAAAATAATAAATTTAGCAGAAGATTTAATTAATTTATCGGGATTTAAACCCTATGAAGAAATAGATATAGAAATAACTGGATTGAGACCAGGAGAAAAACTATATGAAGAACTATTAATAGAAAATGAAAAAAAATTACCAACTAAACATGAACGCATCTATATAAATAATCTTGAATTTGTAGAAGACAATAGACTAAATGATAATATTAAAAAACTAAAAAAGGCTGTTAATCAAAATGATAAAAATAAAATCTTTCAAATATTGGTTAATCTTTTAAATAATTATCAACCAAAAAGAGATAATATTTCAAAAGTCAACTTTACCAAAAAATTATAAGAATCTCAAAATATAATTATTAAAAAGGATATAAGCAGAGCCTTATTTTTTTA
>CAZLIW010000419.1:0-1750 GCA_964559325.1 uncultured Halanaerobium sp.
TTCTGGATATTTTCACCAATAATTATTATTTGGGATATAAGTATAATATGCTATATACTTATAGCAACTATAATTATTTGGTTGAAAGAAGATAAAACACAACCTTTTGAAATATTCCCATTACATAAAATTAATAAATTATTAATTCCATGTAATTGGGGAATTTTTAAATAAAGGAGAAAACATGAACAGCATAAAAACATGGCAACAAGGGGAATATATAGATGAATTTCCTTATTTAAATATGTCAAAATGGAAAGCTAAAAAACAAAAAGAAGAAGAATTACTTGTTCGTCCAGGACCAACAGAGGATGCTATTTGCAAATGTAAACATCCAAAAGATGCTAAATGGATAGCAAGTCGGCTCAATCTAGCATCAGTATTAGAAGAAATGTCATACAATTTTGCTACTGAAAAGTCAGATGGTTCTGAATTAATTAATTTTGTTAACAAAATGATTAGTTTTACTAATAAAAAACTGACAAAGGAAAACAAATGGAATTTAAATATCATCACACCGAAATAGGGTTTGCCCGTGTCTGCTTTACTGTACAAGGAGCGAAGAATCCTAAAAATCAATATTACTATTGTATTCAAGAAGATAGAGAATACCCTAAAATGTTTCGTTGTTCTTGTACTTCAAAGGATGCTCCCTGGGAACCAGAATATTCAGTGACAATCACAGGAGACTATTCTTTTGATCTTCCGAATAATATTAATGATTATGCTAAAGAGCTTATTGGTCAATGGAAAGGAGTGTTTTAGATGCAAATATAAAATACCACCTCCTAAGGTAATATTATGGCAGGATGGTGAAATTGGTAGACACGCTGGAAACAATGGGCAGAAGTAATATCGGCCGTAAAAGCCTCTTGTAAATAGTCCCTTTGTAGGTTCAAATCCTGCCCCTGCTATCAACCAAAAAAAATTAAGAAAGCAATATGAAACCAACAATACTTGATTGGTGGTCAATTGAGACTGCACCATTAGATGGGAGACTGGTGCTATTGAAGACACAAGTAGGTATCGTATCTACTTGGGCCTGTATTGAGCAATCAACCAATGATGCCAAAAATGACGGATGTTATGACTAGATATGTTACGACGATATGTTTACTTTGGATATAGAAGATTCTACTATTGAAGAATGGTTGCCTTTAACTGCCTTGGAAAATTTCGAAATTTAATTAAAAAAAACAACTTAAAGGAATTAAACAATGAATTGCGATAAGTATTGCTTCGGATGTTCCCAAAAGCGCCCGTGCAAGCAGATTGGAAGTTATCGTCATGAGAGGAAAGATTGGCCGATATGGGTCTGTCAGTGGTGCAGAGCAGAGACCACGAAACGTAAACGAAGAGGACTTCTTTGCTAATTGAAAGATTTTGAAGTTTAATTAAAAAGGGAAACCTATGACAGTTCAACCGTTTCATCTTTGTAAAAAATGCAATAATTAACTAAATAAAAATGGCTCTTATCCCTACTGTATCTGGAAAGGTAATGAAGGCCTTGGATTGGAGCTTAAACAAATAATTGCTGACCAAAGAAAACAGGAAAAAACAAAAGAACGACAAGGAGAAGAGTAATGCCAATTTCAAAAGAAAAATCTTTTAAACCAGAATATTTTTCCGGCCTGAGCTGGCGGGAGGCTGATAAGTTGATTGGCAAGGTAGTAGAGTTTTCAGATGACGGCGCTATCTGGAGTAGAGCTAAAAAGCTAAGACATGTAGCTTCAAAAGAAGTCAGGAAATT
>CAZLIW010000420.1:0-1750 GCA_964559325.1 uncultured Halanaerobium sp.
TTAGCCTTTTATATTATTATTAAACAAAAGTAATAATAATCCTTTTTATAAAATATTTACTTAATGAATTCAAAATTTAATATTACTTCTCCAAATTTTTTTTGGATCTATTATTATAACAATCATTTTTTAATCATTATGAAAATCTACTATCTTTAAGTTAATTTTATTATACCTCAGAATTTTAATTTATAAAATCAGTATAAACCGGATGTAAAATCCAACTTATATTTGAAATATATTATCTTTTTATTTCAAATCCTCCCAGCCAAGATCATCCAGGTAAGGAGTTATTGAAACAGTAAAACCACTTAAATTATAAACAACTGTTTTTCGTGATTTTTCATACGGCCAGTATACAAAAACAAGTTCATTGTGAGCCATCATTTTTGCAATAAAACTCTTTAGAGTATCTTTATCTTCCTTAAAAAATAATGCGCTCCCATTTGAAGAGATAGACCATTTAGTTTCTACCAAATCCTCTTTATCAAAACGATAAATTAAATCTTTAAAATAATCACTGTAGTCTGGATTAACACCAGCACTGCCGAGATAATCTGTAGATAAAATTAATTCTGTAGTACCTTCTTTTCTTCTTAAGATCAATCCCTTATTATAATCTTTGGGGTTTGAAATAAATAGAGTAAATTCATCTGTCAGAGGATCTTCTTTTGCTTCCACCAACCATTCACCATTTTGTGCTGTTTCTGCCGATACTGTAATTGAAATCATCAAAACTACAGCTACCATAAAAATAAATACTAATAAATTCTTTTTCATTTGATATACCCCCTTTTGATGATCTAATTAAAGGATATCACAGGGGAGCGACAGCGTTATGTCGCGAACTTATGTTTTTTGATAATTTATCTTCAGACACATTTTTAAACAACTTTCAGCTAAATATATTAATTAAATTATAACCACTAATCTAATTCTTTAATTTTATTAAAATCAAGATACACTTTTTCTCCAATAACAATTGTATTTTCATTTTTTCCAAAATAATCAACCTGTATATATCTATTATTAAACAAAAGAAAATAAGTAGTATATGATCCCATAAAATGTTTCTGTTTTACAATAGCTTCATATTTCCCTTTGTTTTTTGATAATTTTATGTTTTCAGGTCTTACAAAAATTTTTTTATCATCAAGTTCAATAAAATTTGCCCTTCCAATAAAATCTGCAACAAATTTTTCGGTGGGGGAATTATATATTTTTTCTGGGATGTCTATCTGTCTTATTTCTCCATTTTTCATTACTACAATTCGATCTGCCATACTTAAAGCTTCTTCCTGATCATGTGTAACATAAAGGGTAGTAATACCTAGTTCTGACTGTATTTCTTTAATCTCTTTTCTCATTTTTATTCTTAATTTTGCATCTAGATTACTTAAGGGTTCATCTAATAAAAGTACCTTAGGATTCATAATTAATGCTCTAGCCAGGGCCACCCGCTGCTGTTCTCCGCCACTCAATTTATTAATTTTTTTAAGATCATAATTTTGCAATCCTACTAATTTTAATACTTTTTCTCCTTTATATATTCTTTCTTTTTTATCAATATTTTTAAATTTCAAACCATAAGTTACATTCTCTAGTACATTCATATGGGGGAAAAGAGCATAACTTTGAAATACTGTAGATGTTGGGCGCTGATCTGGAGAGTATTTATTTATATTTTTCCCATCTAAAATAACTTTTCCTTTGTCAACTTTCGTAAACCCGCCTACCATTTTTAGTGTTG
>CAZLIW010000421.1:0-1746 GCA_964559325.1 uncultured Halanaerobium sp.
ATCAAACTCATCAGAAATATCTCCCGCATTTACCACAACAGGTATTCCTAAATTGAGTCCAACAATCGCTGGATGAGAGGTCAATCCTCCACTGTATGTTACTACTGCTGCTGCCTTCTTCATGGCTGAAATATAATTTCTATCTGTCATTGGAGCAATTAAAATATCTCCTTCTTCCACTTTCTGATCTGCTTCTTCAGCAGAACTTACTATTCTTGCTTTACCTACAATTACACCTTTTCCAATACCATGTCCTTCTGTTACAGGTTTACCGACAACATCAATTTTTATCAAATTGGTGGTACCAGGTATACCAACAGGTGTACCTGCTGTAATTGTTACAAGATCTCCATCTTTAATTAAACCGTGGTCAAGTGCTGCCGAAATAGCATTATCCATCATCTCATCTGTAGTACTGCTCCTGGCAGCCTGAAGTGGATATATTCCCCAGCTTAATGTAAGCTGATGCAGCACCCTTCGGCTGGGTGTTACCGCAACAATAGGTGTCATAGGTCTAAATTTAGATACAGTTCTGGCAGTTAATCCAGATCCTGTAGAAGTTATAATTGCCTCTATACCCAGTTCACCTGCAGTCTCACAGGTTGCCAGACTTATTGCCTCAGTAATAGAATCAGTTTTGGTATGTCTGCTGTGGTTGAATTTCTCCTGATAGGTCGCTGATGCTTCTACTTCAAGGGCAATGTGTGACATTGTTTCTACTGATTCTATCGGATATTTACCGGCTGCAGATTCTCCAGATAGCATAGTCGCATCAGTACCATCAAAAATAGCATTGGCAACATCAGATGCTTCTGCACGAGTGGGACGAGGATTTCTGATCATTGAATCCAACATCTGAGTTGCTGTAATAACAGGTTTTGCAGCCAGATTACATTTTCTAATCAGCATTTTTTGTATTACAGGCACTTTTTCTGCTGGTATTTCTACTCCAAGGTCTCCTCTGGCTACCATAATTCCATCAGCAACATGTAGAATAGAATCTATATTGTCTACACCTTCCTGATTTTCTATTTTTGCTATTATAAAAGTATCTTCATTTCCTGTTTCTTCAAGCACCTTTCTGATCTCCATAACATCACTTGCTTTTCTTACAAAAGAAGCTGCAATAAAATGAACTCCCTGTTCAACACCAAATTTTATATCTGAAATATCTTTTTTAATCAGGGCTGGAAGATTAACTTTTACTCCTGGTAAATTAACACCTTTTTTAGAACTTAGCTCTCCACCATTTTTTACCCTTGTTATGACATCTTCATCATCTATTTTTATAACTTCCAACTCTATTAATCCATCATCTAAAAGTATTTCCTGCCCGATTTCCATATCCTCGGCCAGTCCTTTATAGGAGATCGAGAATTTTTCTGGGGTTCCCAGCACCTCTTCTTTAGAAATAACAACTTCCGAACCAGTCTTAAGTTCTATTTTATCTCCAGACATATCACCGGTTCTAATTTCCGGTCCTTTAGTATCAAGCATCAATCCTACAGGTATACCAAGTTCCTTAGAAACCTTTTTAACCAGATTTATTCTGTGCAGATGTTCTTCATGGTTTCCATGAGAAAAGTTCATTCTGGCAACATTCATTCCTGCTTCAACAAGTTTTTCAATCGTTTTTTCATCATTGGTTGCTGGCCCAAGTGTACACACAATCTTTGTTTTTCTCATTTTTACCCCCCAAATCTTTATTATAATGACAAAATATGTGCCAGTTTGTATATATCCATA
>CAZLIW010000422.1:0-1742 GCA_964559325.1 uncultured Halanaerobium sp.
TAATTTATCTGCTACAGCAAGCGAAATACCACCTGCACCAGTTTGAAAATTTAATCCATCCTTCAGCAAATTAGCTTCTTCTATAACTGCTGCAGCATATTCTGCAATTTTTAAACCTACTGGATCCTGTGTTACTTGAGTGGTACCTGAAACAATACCCGCTGGATCTCCAATTTTTTCAACCTCTACTACATAGTCAACATAAGTCTGATCAATACTAACAGGTGTCAATGGATATTCCTCTATATTATCTGTTATTGCAATAACTTTATCAGCATATCTTGCATCAGAAAAAGCATAGCCAAGTGAACCACATGCAGCTTTACCATTAATTCCATTAATATTACCTTCACTATCTGCAGCAGGTGCAGCTAAAAAAGCAACATCTATTTTTAGTTCACCACTTGCAATAGCCCTTGCTCGACCACCATGACTTCTAAAAACAACAGGCTCATCCATTATCCCTTCACTAATAACTTCTCCAACTTTTCCTGACATATAATTACATTCAATTTTTTTGACAACTCCATTTTTTATGTGATCTATAATGTCAATATGAACAGGAAAAACTGAACTTGGAGCTATTGTCAAATCTTTAATTCCCATTTCTGCCACTTTATTTAAAACACTATTCAAAACAAAATCACCATTTCTTAAATGATGGTGAAATGAAATAGTCATTCCGTCTTTTAAACCAGATTTTTTAATAACTTCTTCTAAAGTATTTATAACTTTCATTACAACACACCTTCTTTCTTAGCAGCAATATTTATAATTCTCTTCGCTCTATTTACTATTGGTGCATCAATCATTTTTCCATCAAGTGAAATAACGCCTTTTCCTTCTTTTTCTGCTCTTTCTATTGCACAAACAACTCGCTTAGCCCAGTTTACTTCTTCTTCTGTAGGACTAAATATTTTATTTACTATATTAATCTGCTTGGGAGAAATTAAAGATTTACCTTCAAAACCAAGTCTTTTTGCTCTTTTTGCATCTTTTGCCAAACCATCCAGATTATTTATATTACTGTAAGGTGTATCAATTGCATCAATCCCAGCTGCTCTACAACCAACAACTATCCGAGAACGAGCATAATCAATTTCTTCTCCTCTATCAGTTCTTTCTGTTCTAATATCAGCTGTAAAATCTTCTCCACCAAATAAAATGGCAGTCATCCGCTCACTAGAAGCTGCAATTGAAAAAACATTTTCTACTCCCAGAGCAGTTTCAACTAAAGCAATTAATTTGATTGGACTTTCAATATCATTTTCTTTTTCAATTTTAGTTAAAATTTCATCAACTTGCTTGATATCATCAGCAGTATTAATTTTTGGAACTAAGATTGTATCAAGCTGTGGTTTAACTATAGCTTCCAAATCTTCATTTAATAAATCAGAATCAAGTGCATTAATTCTGACAACAACTTCAACTGAACCATAATCAATATTAACTAGAGCATGTTTTAATAAGATTCTGGCAGTATCTTTTTCCTTTAATGATACTGCATCTTCCAAATCAAAAATAACAGAATCAGAATCAAATACTACTCCATTTTGTACCATTCCTGGATTATTACCAGGAATAAAAAGCATAGTTTGCCTTAACTTTTCCATTATTATCTCTCCTTATTGGGCTCTTTTTATAGCTGCTTCTATTCGAGCTTCAATAGTACAATCTAGAGCTCCCTTATCCTGAATTTTAATATAAGCATTCTCAATCTTCATTGCTGCTAATTTTTGCTC
>CAZLIW010000423.1:0-1715 GCA_964559325.1 uncultured Halanaerobium sp.
ATGACAGGCGTCGACTCGTCGAATCAACGACATCCTTTGTCCCTCAGGGACGTAGGGGCTGCCGAGTTTCTTTGCGGGCTTCCCCAATTTGAGCGCATCCCCAACCTGGTTCACTCAATTTCACGTCACACCACACACGAGTTCACTTCATCATGCAGCTGACCATCTATTAATAGGTTGTATCCCTGAAAAAATTCAACAGCAGGAGGTACCATTTTATTATCAGGTTTAAAAGGCTTTTCACAATAATCTGGCATTTCTTTTTTATAAATAGTAACCTCATTAGGAATTTTTATTTTTTCTCTCATATGTCCAATTATCTCATCAGCTAAAATCATTACAGGTACTCGATATTCTTCAGATTTATTAAATGCTTTTACAGTAAATTCAAACATTTCCTGTACAGATGATGGAGTATAAACTATTAGTTCATAATCACCATGTGATCCGTATTTTGCTTGATATATATCCTGTTGTGAAGAAAATGTCGGCTGACCAGTTGAGGGCCCTCCTCTCTGAATATTTACTATTACAAGTGGAGTTTCTGAAACTATTCCATATCCAATTCCTTCAAGCATTAAACTAATTCCGGGGCCAGAAGTGGCAGTCATAGATTTATTGCCGCCCCATCTTGAACCTATAATCGCATTTATAGATCCAAGCTCATCTTCCATCTGTATAAATGTCCCACCATATTTAGGAAGTTTTCCAGACATTTCCTCAGCAATTTCTGAAGCTGGAGTTATTGGATATCCAGCAAAAAAACTGCACCCTGCTGCTAGCGCCCCCTCAACACAGGCAGCATTTCCCTGTAAAATTTTCACACCACTATTAGTAACTTTAATTTTTTTTTGCATTATTAAACCACCTTCATATAATATACTTAATTGTATTTATATAACCATAAAAATTCTATTAATTCATAAATTTATATTTAATTTCTTACACATTTATATTAATAAAACTTTTTAATTAAAGAGAACATTCTTTATAATCTCATTATCATTTAAATAATAATTTAAGCTGCGATTCTTTCTTCTTCTTTTTTGTTTTTAATTTGCATGAAAATTATTACCATAAGTACAATTAAACCAAAAATATCTGTTAACTTACTGGTTAATAAAAGAGAAAAACTTGAAATTGTTAAAATCACTTTTTGGCTCAACTTCAATCTATCATATAAATATCCGGTAAGTATTGCAGCTAGTGAAAAAATTCCTACTAAAGCAGAAATGAACACCCAGGCAGTGTGAAAAAATGTTGCATCTACTAAAACCAGAGAAGGATCAAAGGCAAAAATAAAAGGAACTAAAAATCCTGCTAGAGCTACTTTAAATGCCTTAACACCTGCTTCACCTGCATTCGCATTAGCTATTCCAGCCCCAGCATAAGCTGCTAAAGCTACCGGAGGTGTTACATCAGCCAAAACTCCGAAATACAGCACAAATAAATGAGCAGCAATCAATGGAACATTTTGATCAATCATAGCAGGCACTGCAAGAGTAGCAAGTATGATATATTTTGGAGTTGTAGGTAAACCCATACCTAATACAATTGAAGCAATCATCGTGAAAAATAATACGAGAAGTAAGTTCCCCCCCGAGAAATTTACTATTAAATTGGCAATTTTTAACCCCAATCCTGTTAAAATAACTATTCATACTATCATACCTGCTGAAGCACAAGCAACTGCTACTCCCATCACATTTCTGGCA
>CAZLIW010000424.1:0-1711 GCA_964559325.1 uncultured Halanaerobium sp.
GAGGAGCAATAATATAAAAGAAAGCTTTTAATTTACTCATACCAAGAGAAAGGGCAGCCTTCATCTGGGATCCACCTACAGACTGAATTGCACCTCTGTAAATCTGAGATTGATATGCCGCTGACCGCAGTCCAATTCCGACTACAGCAGCCCTAAAAACCGGAATCCTGAATCCAATCATGGGTAAACCATAATTAATAAGAAGAAGCATCAAAAGCAGGGGTACACTCCTTGCCAGACGCTCATATACTGCAACAATAAATCTTACAATTTTATTCCCATAAACCTGAGCAAAAGCCAGAGGCAGCCCTACTGCTATTCCAATTAGAAGACTCCAGAAAGTCAGCTGAACTGTAACAGCTGTCCCCTCCAGAAGATAGGGTAAAGCCTCCTGTACTAATTTTAAATTATCCATAACATATCCCTTCCATATTTTACACAAAAAACTTCCTCCTGCTCAGATAATCTGCCGGCAGAAGGAAGTGGTTTTAATTATTTTTAGAAATACTTTTCTATCAATTCATCCATAGTACCATTTTCTCTTAATTCTTCCAGTCCTTCATTGATATCTTTAAGCAGCTCAGTATTTCCTTTACTTACAGCAATTCCATATTCCTCGCCAGTAATTAGCTCTGCAACTATTTCAACTGGATTGTTTTTGCTGTAGGTTTCTGCAACAGGTTTATCCAGTACTGCTGCATCTATATTTTTATTGGCAAGATCTTTAATTGCAAAAACATAGGAATCATAATTGCGGATATCACCTGTCATAATATCTTTTTCCATAAGTCTTTCTCTTACCCATGTATCACCTGTAGTTCCTGTCTGTACACCGATATCACTGTCTCCAAAAAGAACTGTCAGATCAGCATCTGAATCTTCATGAACAAGAACTGACTGGTTGGCTGAATAATATGGATCGGAAAAAGCAACTACTTTTTTGCGCTCTTCTGTAGCAGTCATTCCTGCAGCAACAATATCAAAACTTCCTGATGCCAGTCCTGGAATTAATGAATCAAAACTTACATCTCTAAATTCTACTTCAAATCCCTTTAATTTTGCAATTTCTTTTACCAGATCAATGTCAAATCCTACTATTTCTCCATCTTCTACAGATTCAAATGGTGGAAATGTTGCATTTGTACCTACAACATATTTCTGTGCCATAACACCTGTACTGAGCATTACTACAGCCATAATAATAAGTACTGCAGTTAAAAACTTATTAAATTTCATTTTAAATAATTCCCCCTTAAGGTTTTGTTGTAAAAATAATTTTTATTTTATCATCTGCTGACAAAGCCAGCTCATGTAAAAGTATTATATCATAATACTTTAGCAAGCAAAAATTATCAGCCCTAATTTTTCTATTTTTGATAAAGTTTTTATTTTCAGAATCGTTTTAAATGTTGAAAATATATAAATAAAACTTTATCTTAATTTTTTACTTCTGCGGGGGAAGGTACAAACTATGACAGTCTTTTAACAGTACTTAAAGATTATATCATTTAAATAATAAATTTTCAATTTACAGACCTAAAAGAAGTTTCCCTATTTTATATATGGGTCTGCTGCCTGGCCCTGTATGAAGTTGCCGTTTAAATCAACAAAGTTCAATTTCTGCTGTGGCCACATTTTAACTTCTGGAAGCTCTTCCTGAGGAACTCCGGTAAAATAGGCCAATTTAACTCTATCTGCATAAAGTGGTGCC
>CAZLIW010000425.1:0-926 GCA_964559325.1 uncultured Halanaerobium sp.
TTCTTTATTGACATTGAATATTATCGCTTTAAGTATAATTACAGCAAAAACTAAAATAGTAAGTAAAGAAGCATTAATAAAATCTGTTAAAAATAAATATTCTTCTGAAAAAGCAGTAAAATTGAATATGAAAGCTATTGAAAAGGGATTTAGTCTTTAAAATATGATAAAATTTAGTTGTGTTTTAATTCTAAATTTATAATCTTTAGTAAAAGATTTATAAAAAAGGTATATTAATTAAAGTAATAAAGTTTATTTAATTAGAGATAAAATTTAAAAATCTCTAAATACATTATATGAGGAGGATAAAAATGGTTGATTTATTAAGAACAATGGATGAGTTTGGACCAGAAAAAGTTATATGTGTATCGGATCCTAAGGTGGGTATGAAAGGTGTTTTAGTTATTGATAATACTTCTAGAGGAATGGGTAAAGGTGGATGCAGAATGTCTCCTAATTTAACTATTTCTGAAGTGTGTCGACTGGCTAGAACAATGACATGGAAATGGGCCATGGTTGATTTTTCTTTGGGTGGAGCAAAAGGTGGAATAATGGCAGATCCAAATTCTCCAAATAAAGAAGAAATACTTCGTTCTTACATAAATGCATTAAAAAAACACATACCAAGTGAATATGTTTTTGGTCTTGATATGGGACTAAGTGAATCAGATGCGGCAATTGTGGTTGATGAATTGGATGATTTATCTGCTTCTATGGGAAAACCAGTAGAATTAGGTGGATTTCCATATGATGAGTTAGGAACTACTGGTTATGGTGTTGCTGAGGCAGCAGATATAGCTGCAAAAAGAAAAAAAATGAAACCAAGTAATACAACTATAAGTATTCAAGGTTTTGGTGCAGTAGGACAGGCTGCTGCTAAATTCTTGGCTGAAATGGGATATGTAATTACACTTTTAGCAATTGCT
>CAZLIW010000425.1:936-1686 GCA_964559325.1 uncultured Halanaerobium sp.
AATTACAGGGATTTCTACTGTAGAAGGTTCATTATTTAATCCTGATGGTCTGAATGTTGAAGAACTGATTAGTTTATATAAAGAAGTTGGAGAAAATGTAGTAAATGAATATTCTGATGGAGAAGCCAAAGGTTTAGGAGAAGAATTATTATTAGATGTAGATATACTGATTCCTGCAGCTATACAAGATGTAATAACAGAAGAAAATGCAGATGAAATAAAAGCAAAAATTATTGTAGAAGGTGCTAATATGCCGACTACTGAAAAAGCAGAGTTAATATTAAATAGTAATGATAAATTAATCATTCCAGATTTTGTTGCTAATTCTGGAGGAGTAATTGCAGCAGCTGTTGGAATGGATTCTAGACATTCTTGTAGGTGTATAGAAGCACAGGAAGTTTATTCTTTAGTTAAAGATAAAATGAATCAAAATGTCTCTTTAATTTTAGATAGACTGGAAGAAACAGATTATAATACTAGAGATATAGCGTTAAATGTTGCGCAAGAAAGAGTTATAAAAGCAATGCGTTTAAGAGGTAATAAGATTATTGATTAATTAAAGTCATAGTAAAAAGCCCAGAAATTGTAAAGTTATATAGTTAATTTTCTTAAAAGTTTAAAAATTAACTATATAATATTAATTCTCGAATTTTTACATAATTTAATTATAATTTCTGGGTTTTTAAAAACTTTAAATTTATATTATTTAAAATAATAGAGATAGATACAAAATTATAATTTTATATTTTT
>CAZLIW010000426.1:0-1673 GCA_964559325.1 uncultured Halanaerobium sp.
CACCATGGCGGCAAGTTCGCCGCCTGTCAATACATAATCGCCGATGGAAATTTCTTTTGTGATAAAAATGGAAAGTATAAAATTAAATAAAAGTTTCAGTTAACAAATTCTAATTTTTTGAGATAATCCATAGTTTTGTCCGGGTAATCTGTAACAATAAAAATTTCCTGTAATGAAGAGCTATTTTTTGCAATTACTTTTATACCACTTGTAGTATTGTATTTCAGCTGTAAATAAGCCGGAACACCACTTCCCTTTCTTCTGTTGATCCTGCCTGGAATTATGCTTTTAATTAATTTAGATCGAGAAATCTCCAGTAAAAAAGGAAAAATATCTTCAATTATTGTATGTTCCTGTTTTATTTTATTATCTCTGTATTTATTACTCATAAAACCACATCCTTATTATATTATAACACTGACAAAATTTTAAGGCAAATAATAACAGGAGTTTTCCAAAATTCATCTAAAGATCAATTCTCCCTGTAACCCATCTTTTTTAGTGTAATATATAAAATGAAGAAACTTACAAAATAATAAAGTGTTCTGCTGAAATTGTTTAAATATATTCATTATTTTGTCAATAATTGAATACAGAAAACGGCTTAAATTAAAGTTATTACAAGTAAAATAAAGAATAGGATGTTTAATTTAATTTGAGCGCAAATAATAATAAAAAAAGTACTTGACCTGAAGATAGGACTTGGTTATAATAGATATTGCTTGAGCGAAAAAAACTCAATGATATTTAGGGGAGTAGCTCAACTGGCAGAGTAGCGGACTCCAAATCCGTTGGTTGCGGGTTCAATTCCTGCCTCCCCTGCCAAAATATAAGCTGATGTAGCTCAATTGGTAGAGCAGCTCACTTGTAATGAGCAGGTTACCAGTTCAAGTCTGGTCATCAGCTCCATTGATATGACAGGGAAGTCGAAGGTTTTCGGCTTTCCTTTTTTTAATTTATCAACCTATTATTTAAAAAATCAAAAAGAGACTTTATCTACCTATTTACTTTGATTTGGTGAAGAAGTTTAAAATATATTTTGTATAATATTATGTTTTCTCACATTTTTTTGTATTTAAGGATGAGAAAACTATTTTTTTTGCAGTATAACTTGAAATATTTTTGATTATGTATTATCATAATATCGTAATATCCAAATATAATGATATAAATAAGGTGGTTATAATATGAAAAACTATGATCTTATTGTTATTGGGATGGGTCCTGCTGGGATGGCAGTAACTGCAATGGCTTCTAATATGGATTTAAATGTTCTTGCAATAGAAAAACACAAAGTTGGTGGAGAATGTTTAAATTACGGCTGTGTACCCAGCAAAGCACTTCTCAAAGCTGGAGAAGTTAATGAAGTAACAGAAAATTTACGGCAGTTTGGTATTCAATTTAATGGTGCTACTGAAGTGGAAAATCCACTTGAAATAGTTAGAGAAAAAGTAGGTCATATAAGTGGGAATAAAACAATGAAAGCTTTTGAAAGAGCTGATCTGATAGTTGATAAAGGGGAAGCGAAATTTGTAGATAAAAAGGTTGTAGAGGTTGATGGAGAAAGATATACTTCAGATAAAATTTTTATTGCAACAGGAACTGAACCAATGGTACCTCCTATCCCGGGTTTAAATGAAGTTTCCAGATTAACAAATTTAAATATATTTGAA
>CAZLIW010000427.1:0-1671 GCA_964559325.1 uncultured Halanaerobium sp.
GGTCCCTGTCCTTCCATAGCAATAATACCGTCTATTAAAGTTAAGTCAGCTTTTCTTATTCTTAAAAGATCCGAAATCTTCTGGTCCAGATCAATTCTGTGTGTATCCTGCTGCTGACCTGATGGATGAACATTGGGGATAATACCCTGCCAATTTTTAAGTCCTAAAGTAACTGTTCCACCTAAATGAGTCTTCATTTTCGGCAGATTTATTAGTACATCAGCATCCAGAACAGGTCTAAATACAGCCGCATTCTTAAATACTTTGGCCATTGGCAGTTCAACAGTAAATGCTGCTTCTTCATCAAAGAATAGAACCCTGTCTGCTCCTCCTCTTAAAGCAGCTTCTTCCATTTCGGCAGCTTTAAATGCAGGTCTTGCTCTACCAACATGTTTGCCCAGAGATGGATTATCTCCAACCCAGACTTCACCTGCTTTAGAATCTTCTTTCAGGAGGGAAACCAGTGCTTCTATTACGCGTGGATCTACTACAGAAAAACTTTCTGGTGGTGCTAAAAAAGCAAGATTTGGTTTAATTAAAACTCTATCTCCAGTTTTGATCAGATTATCAATATCTCCAACAGCGAGATTAATAACTTCTCGTAAAGAATCCTTTATTTCTTTAATATCCTGCTCATGTCTTTCAAAATGGCCGCCTATAAATTCCTTATTACCTTTCAAATTATCAACCTTTACAACAGATACATTTGTATCCATTTTAATCCTCCTTTAAGGTATGATATTAGAATTTTCCGACAACTAAACCTAAAGCAGTATTTTGATCTATTTTCACCTCCTCAAATGAAGAATGAAAATAACATGCACCACACTTATCTGTCTGTTAAAAAATATCAACTTTATAAAAAAATCCGCAAAACAGTTGATTCAGTAACAATTCATCTTTTTATTAAAGCAAATAATTCTGGTGGAGAATCAGGCTGATTAAGATAAGAATATTCAATAACATTATATTTTTTGTAATTAAGATCTTTAAGAAATTTTAAGACAGCTTCTCTTTCTTCTTCTCCTCCGTTGTGTCCGCTGTAAACTACTATAACTATTATACCACCTTTTTTTAAAAAATTCATACTTTTCTCAACTGCAGCAATTGTAGAAGAAGCTCTGGTTATAATATTTTTATCTCCACCTGGAAGATAGCCAAGATTAAATATAACTGCAGATATACTGTCCTCTTCGAGATAATTATCCATATTTTCATGATTTTCATTAAATATTTTAACTCGATCTGAAAGGAAATTTTTATCAAGCAGTTTAATAGTGTTTTTAACAGCTTCATCCTGAATATCAAAAGAATAGACTGTACCATTTTCTTTAACTATTTCTGCCAGAAAGAGAGTATCATAACCATTTCCAGCAGTTGCATCTACAGCTGTATCTCCAGACTGAACATGTTTATTTAAAAGAAAATGAGAAAATTCTACCGGTGTCAGAAAATCTCTATTCATTATTTTCACTTCCTTTTCTGTAGTTTTTTAGAAAATTTTCTTTAAGATAGACTAACTGTGCGCTATCGGTTAAATCAATTTTAAGTGGGGTAATGGATATATTTCCTGATAAATATGCTGCAATATCAGTTCCGTCATTTTTTATATCTATTACTCCCTGACAGCCAGTAATAAGTATTGCCCATTGGATCTGTTCGCTCATCAAA
>CAZLIW010000428.1:0-1664 GCA_964559325.1 uncultured Halanaerobium sp.
ATAAATCAATTTCATTTAAATATATATTTTTCATTTCTTTTGAACGTATTGGATTTCCTAACAGCAGAATTGTATTGTCCCTGTTTGTTAAAACAGTCTCAAATTGTGGTGATTCTTTCATGAATTTGTTTTGTGTAAAAAAATCACATTTCACATCTAAAAAGAATGGGTAAGAAAAATTATTTATCTCTCCAGATTCAATAATATATTTAAATAATTCAAAATTATCGTCTGATTCACAAATTAAAATTACAGGCACCTCAAACTTTTCAAAACTTGGAATTATATTGTTCCACAGTAAAATATCGCGAACGCATGTAGGACATGAGGCATTTATATGTGAATAAATTTTAAATCGGGCATTGGACAACTGAACACTATCCGCAATGTAATTATAGAATGGAGCGTAAATTCTTAAACTGTCAGGAATGGTTAATTTTTTGCCCAGACAATTCTCTATTACTGATTTCAAGTGTGCTTCCCTTTTTTGATTTTCTTTGTTCTGACAGGATATAGTTAAGGTCACGAAAATGATCAATATCATATATTTTACGATTTTGAATACGTTATTTTTCATTTTTTCTTAATTAATTTGTGCCTGGATAAGAAATCCCGTATTTATATCAAAAGCATATAAAGTGTTATTGTCCTTTGATACAGCCATCCCTTGAATATATCTATCTAAAATTAACTTTCGAATCGGATTTCCATCCCAATCATAAATATATATATAGTTTCCATCATAAGAATTAGGATCCTTTCTAGTCCTTCCTGAGTATGCCAGGTAAATGTATTCGTTTGTTACGGCCCCATTAACGAATGCGAATCTGGTTTCATCTGTCCTGCTCATTCCATGTGGCAGGGGTATATATTTTACATCATAATTTTCTGGACCAAGTATTGTAATGCCTTTTCCTGTTTCTGTATTAAAAATTTCAATAGCATCTAAATAACGATAGGGTAATACTAATTTATCCCCTGTCGGTTTTGAAAAAATTAAAGATTGATATATTGATTTAAATAGCATTAATGACATGTTTTCTGGTAATTTTTCAATTTTTCCAAACTCTTTAGTCACTTTACCTGAGGTTAAATCAATTTCCTGGATTTTAAAGTGGGAACTTATAGAACCTACACCGAAATAATGAATACTATCCTTAAAATCAATCATATAATAGTGATTCTCATGAGAATATTCATTAAAAGAAACTAAAGTATTTGTATTAGTAATACTTCTAATGTCAGTTGTAAATACTTTATTTAATGTTATATCTTGTAACCAGAGTCTTTTTCTATTAACTCCTATTGCACTTGGTGAAAGTGCTTCACCAGGACCTCTCCCCTTACCAACATATCCATTTGAGAGTATTCCACTCTTTAAAGAGTAGATATTAAGAAACTTTTTTGCCCCTGGCTGTACATTAAATATTATTAAAGTAGAATCAACCAACTTAAGCATTCCTGCAATTCCTTCTTCATATTCATAAATATTTTTGAAAATTATTGTGTCCTCTTTCGGAAATTTTGAAAAAGAAATGCTGTTTTTATTAAAGACGTCATTTGTATGTTGACATCCTGCAATTATTAAAAATGAGACCATAAATACAATGATTGTTTCAGAACATCCTTGTATATTTTTCACAATCCATAAAAAAAATATTTTC
>CAZLIW010000429.1:0-1663 GCA_964559325.1 uncultured Halanaerobium sp.
TATTTTCAGACCATTTATTATTTATTGTTTCGAGAACACTAACATTACCTTTTTCATCTGTTACTACCATTGGGCCAGAAGTTATTCCGTGAAGATGGTATGTTACCATTTGTAGTTCAGGAAAGGCTCTACCCATTCCATCACCGTCAACAATAGGTATACCCATCTGAGCTGCAACCGCAAGAGGAATCATTGAATTAACACCACCTGCTTCTATTGGCATAGTTGCAAATATTTTTTTACCTAAATATTTTTCCATAGCTTCAAAAGCTCTTTTGAATTCTCCACCGTTTGCTATTTTTTCAACCAATACAGTCGGAGCACCCATCATTGCAGTTGGAACTATAAGTGCGTCATCAGGGATGCTTTCTACATCAATAACCTTTACAGGTCCATAATTTTCTACAGCCTGAAGAGCCATGAGTTTTCCTACATATGGATCTCCACCACCACCTGTTCCTAGAAGAGCTGCCCCTAATGCGATATCTTCGATTGATTGTTTGTTTAATTCTTTCATGTAATCATCCTTTCTTATTTTGATATTTTTTTAGAAATTAGGTATATAACCATAGAAACTACTATACCGTTCACAGGTTGGATTCCCCATTTAAAATATATTGCTACCAAACTTCCGATAAGCCAAGCTGCTACTGCTGCATAGTCAATTCCTTTTTTGGCTGTAAAAGTAGAAGCCTCACCTTTGTTTACTATCCAGTATTCTGCTATCATAATACCTGCCACAGGTGGAACTGCGGAAGTCAACAGAGATAAAAATCCAACGAAATAGTTAATAATTCCGAAAACAGCTAAAAGAGTTCCTGCAATACCTGCCACGGCAGTTGCAATACTTCTCTTGGAATCATCTAGGTTGAACAGATTTGTTATAGCCAATCCACCGGAATAAGCATTTATAGTGTTTGTTGTCCAGGTTGCAAGTATTAAAGCAATTAGCCCGAAAGCTGGAACACCTAAATCGGTAAGCACTATAGATATATCGTATGTACCAGAAACCAAACTCATTATTCCTCCCATTGTAATCATGGCAAATCCTGCTGGTATAACTCCAAATACTGATGATTTTACAACATCTTTTCTGTTTTTGGCATATCTAGAATAATCACCTGCTATTACTCCGCCCAAAGCAAAAGAACCAACTGTCATTGCTATACCTGAAAGCATGGACATTGATTGAGGCGGTTTATAGTTCATAAGTATTTCTGTTCCGAATTTTGAAAAAGATGCAAATACTCCATATATAGATACCAGTATTAAAGATGGTACAGCTATGTAATTTAAATATTTAAGTGCGTTAAATCCATATATTGCTGTAATCAGCATAATAATACCCCACATAAATGAAGAAACAGGTATAGGTATATTTAGATTGAATGCACTGGCCATTATACCGCTGAATGCAGATCCGCATACATTTGCTTGAAAACCAAACCATCCCAAACATGCTATACCTAATATCAATGATATTACTATTCTAGATCCGTTTTTACCGAAGGATTGAGCGGCTGCACTTACAGTCGGCAGACCGGTATCGCTGGCCTGCATACCTTGAAAACACATATATATAACAACTATAAGATAGCCTATTACCCCCGCTATTAGTGCGTTTGTTACAGTTAATCCTGATACTAAAAGTCCTCCTATCATT
>CAZLIW010000430.1:0-1264 GCA_964559325.1 uncultured Halanaerobium sp.
AAAAATAAAAAATTCTAAAAGTAAATTATATTAAGATTTTCTATTAACTATTTTAAAAAATAAAGGAGGAAAAATCTTGAGAAAAAATTTATTATCGATCACACTTATTGTTATAATGGCAGTTTTTTGTTTATCAATGACAGTTGGGGCAGCAGACATTGAGATAAGTTATAGTACATGGGCCAGTCCTGGAGAAGCAGCTTATGAAGGAATGGTACATTTTAAAGAAATTGTTGAAGATAAAACTGATGGTGAAATAGCTGTTAATCTTTTCCCTGCAAACCAGTTAGGAAAAACAGAAGAACAGCTAGAACAGTTAACTTTTAATTCAATTCAGATGATGTCCAGTGGTAATCCAGGGATAAAAGAATTAGAGTATCTAGCATTACCTTATCTAATGAACTCAATTGATGGTTGGGTAGAAGTATTGAATTCTGATATTGGGCAAAAATGGAATGAAAGATTACTGGCAGAAAAAAGAATTATAAATATTAGTTTTCTGCCGAGAAGTCCGAGAATTGTATCAGTAAATAAACCTATTTATAAGCCTGAAGATTTTGAAGGGCTTAAGTTGAGAGTTCCAGAAAGAGATTACTATGTAGAAACATTTAAGGCATTTGGGGCAAATCCAACTCCAATGGACTTTGGTGAAGTTTATTCTGCTTTACAGACTGGTGTAGTTGATGGGCAGGAAAATCCTATTGAAACCATTTATGCTGCTGGATTTCATGAAATTCAAGATTATCTTATAATAACAAATCATATCAACAAACCTGCCTTTGTTTCTATGAATGCAGATTTCTTCAATGGTTTATCTGAAGAACATCAGGATATTATTCTTAATGCAGCAGAAGAAGGAAGACTGTATGCAAGAGAATTAATGTTAAAACAGATGGATGAGCTTGAAGAAAAAATGGTAGAATCAGGTATGGAAGTAATTAGACCTGATCTTGAGCCATTTAAAGAAGCAACTCAGAGTGTTAGAGATGAATTGGGAACACAGGTCTGGGGAGAAGAAGTTTATAATCAGATTAAGGAAATAGGTAGTAATTAAATATAAATTAAGATTTCTTTGTTAAGAGTTGGCAGTTTTTACTGCTGACTCTTAATTATTTATATAGACTTGAAAGGAGTAGTTATGAATATTTCTGAATTGAGTCGTGAAATAGAAAATGAAGCAATTAAAATAAGAAGACATTTACATAAATATCCTGAACTAAGTCTTGAAGAATATGAGACTGGAGATTTTATAGAAAAGATTTTA
>CAZLIW010000430.1:1274-1660 GCA_964559325.1 uncultured Halanaerobium sp.
TTAAATATAAGTAGAGAAGGACTTAAAACAGGTATAGTTGCAGAGATAAGAGGTAAAAACAAAGGGAAAATAATAGCATTAAGGGCAGATATGGATGCTCTTCCGATTGAAGAAGAAACAGGGTTTGCTTTTTCATCAAAAAATGAAGGAGTTATGCATGCTTGTGGACATGATATTCATACAGCTATATTATTTGGTTCCGCAAAAGTTTTAAGTAATTTTAAAGATCAGATTAATGGAACAATAAAATTTTTCTTTCAACCTGCAGAAGAAAAACTTGCAGGAGCAAAGGCAATTATTGAATCCAATGCTCTTAAGGATCCAGATGTTGATGGTATCATTGGTGTACATACATGGCCTAATCTTCCGGGAGGGACTATTGGAAT
>CAZLIW010000431.1:0-1649 GCA_964559325.1 uncultured Halanaerobium sp.
GAAAGGATTAAGAAAATATTTTCTAATATTTCTAATGGAAATTTTTTTTATACAGGTATTGGGAATGCAAGAGAAGATATAGCTGATATTCACTTAAGCTATGAAGAAGCAAAAAATGCTCTCAATTTAGGTATGAATATTAAATCTGAGGAAAAAGTTTATTTTTTCAATGAACTTGGTATATACAGGCTGCTGGATATTGTGATAAAAGAAGATATAGCAGAAAAATTTCTGGAAGATAATCTTGGTAAACTGATAAAATATGATAATGGTGCAAATGATAATCTACTTAAAACTTTAAAAACAATAATAGAAAATGACTGGAATTTAAAAAAGAGTTCACAGGATTTATTTATTCATTATAATACTGCAAAATATAGATTCAGCAAGATTTGTAAAATATTAGATTTTGATCCCGATGACTGGAATCAAAAGTTAAATATAGCCATTTCGGTAAAATTATTAAAAATGAATATCTAAATTTTATACGGACCGTACAATGATAGGTTTCTTTTATTGTACGGTCCAAATATATTAAATATTCAGTAAATTTGATATAATCAATATATGATTGAAATATGATTCAAAAAAGGGGGTGAATTAAACTGAATATTAATCTTAAAAGATTAAAAAATTCACTGGAAAAAATCAATTCATTTAACAGTACTCCAGAAAAAGGAATCAGCAGACTCAGCTTCAGTAGTGAGTACGAACAGGCTCTAAAATATCTAATTAGGGAAATGGAAAAATTGAATATGGATATTTATTTTGATGAGATCGGCAATTTATTCGGTAAATATTCTAAAAATACTGAAAAAGAAGAGTCTGTAATGGTTGGTTCCCATATTGACAGTGTAAAGAATGGGGGAAAATTTGATGGAGTTGTAGGAGTAATGGGAGCACTGGAAGTAATCAGGACTATTGATAAAAATAATATCGCTCTCAAGCATCCTATAGAACTTGTTGCTTTTGTAGAAGAAGAAGGTACAACTTTTGGTTCAACTCTTCTGGGGAGCAAATTTTTCATTGATGAAATTGATGATTTCAGCAGGTATACTGATGATAATGGTGTTTCTATTATGGAAAGAGCTGAGGAATTTTCTATAATAAAAGATTACAAAAAAAGAGGAGATACTCCTATAAAAACAGTTTTAGAGATGCATGTTGAACAGGGTAATGTACTCCATTCAGAAAATATACCGATTGGAGTTGTTACAAATATTGCCGGTGTGAACTGGCTGAGCATTGTACTAAAAGGACAATCCAATCATGCAGGATCAACACCCATGCATCTTAGAAAAGACCCTTTTCCACCTGCCGGTTTAATTATTAATGAAGTAGAAAAAATTGCAAAAGACTGTCCGTTTTCTGATACTTTAGTAGGAACAGTCGGTTCAATTAAAGTTACTCCAAATGTAACAAATGTAATTCCTTCAGAAGTAGAAATTAATGTTGATGTTAGAGATATTTCTCAGAAAGGCATGGATTATCTTGTTACTAATCTTAAGGAATTTGCAGAAAAATTAACCGAAGACAGTGAAATAGAATTATATATTGATGCAGAGGAAACTGCACCTCCAATTAAACTTTCTGATAAAATTATGAAGACTATTTCTGAAAAAGCTGAAAAAAGAAGTTTTGATTTTAAA
>CAZLIW010000432.1:0-1645 GCA_964559325.1 uncultured Halanaerobium sp.
AAAAAAATTTGCCGCATAATATTTGATGATATTTTCTATGTCTTTTAAAAATAAATAGGGATATTTTTCATAATTGATAATCTGACCGGATTTTAATATAAACATATATATTTTTTCCCAGTCTTTTTTACTTAAAGATTGCAAAGAAATTCCCCTTCCTGTCCAAATATTATACTTATGGGTAATATTAATATTATTCAGAAAATGATATACTAATATATATTTCTAGGGAATAAAAAATTATCCTGCAAAAGGGAAGGAGAAGTTAGTATGAAGAAATTGTATATTATAGGGGTTTTAGTTTTGATGATGTTTTTAGTTAGTAGTATGGCAGCAGCAGAGGGGTATCCAGTATTTAAACTGCAGCTTGATCTTCCCGGTGGAGCTGAAGCTGATGGTGATTTTAGTGATTCAGAAATTGGTTCAATTTCTGGTGAAGCAGATGTTGAAGATCAGATTAGTTTAGGATTTGAATATTTTAGACCATATAATGAGAAGTGGGAATTAGGTTTTGGGATTTCTTATTATCTGGACAGGAACATGACTAAAGTTACTGAATTAAAAGGATTTGAAGAGGAAGAAGAAGACTCTTTATATGGTATAAGTGCTCTAGTTGGACTGGCTGACTGGAACTTTATTCCGATTTATGGTGCGGCAAAATATAATTTTGCAGCTGAAAATAAATACAAACCATATTTATTCGGTCATTTAGGTTATAATCTTTTTGATATAGACCTTTTAAATGCTTTAGAAGGAACTGGATATGCTGATAATGATATTGACGAAAAAGGTGGTTTATATTATGGTCTTGGGGCAGGAGTAAATATAAGTGAAAATACAGCTCTGGAATTGATGTATTCAGTAAATAATGGAAAAATCGAAGGAGAATATACAGAAGGAATTAATGGAGATTCAACAATAGAAGATTTCGATTTCGATGTTGAATACAGCAAATTCACTTTAGCTGTGGCATATAAATTCTAAGTAGTGGAAGTAATTTTTAAAAATTAAAAAATTAATAATTTAGCAGACTCCCCAAATTTTTTTGGGGAGTTTTTTTATGCCCATTTTTACTGTTATATCAATAAAATTGAAGATATTACCAATTGTACTATTTAAAAAATATTGATTTATTTGCAGGAATTTCCATATACAGGAAGAATAATATAAATAATAGTTCCATAAATTTACTGGGGAGGCAATATTATATGAAGAATTTTTTGGAATTTTTATATCAGAGTACAGATATGAAAAAAAAATATTATCAAAAATTGAAAAATAAAAGATATAATGATCCTGCTGATATTATTAATTTTATTAAAAAAAGCAGTTTTTTAAGTGAGAAAGAACTGCTTATGCTGACAGCAAATTATTATGATATAAATTTTTATAACAGTGAAAAATTTAAATTTGATGATAACTGTTCAGAATATATATCTTTAGACATGTCAGAAAAATATGAAGTACTTCCATTAAATAAAAAAAATGATACTCTTTATCTGGCTGTAAAAACTCCGCTGGATTTAAAAATAAGAGAAAAAATTAAATATTTAAGCGGTTTCTGGCTAGAAGAAATACTTATTACTGAAGCAAAATATAAAAAAATGAAAGAAAAGATTTATGGAAACTATTTTAACATAGAGCA
>CAZLIW010000433.1:0-1642 GCA_964559325.1 uncultured Halanaerobium sp.
GACAGTATTACAGAGATTATAAAAAAAGAAAAACCGGATGGTCTGATTCCAACCCTGGGTGGACAGATTGCTTTAAATCTGGCAATTGATCTGGCAGAAGCAGGTATATTAGAAGAGTTAAATGTAGAGCTTCTGGGAACTCCGATTTCTACAATAAAAAAAGCAGAAGATAGAAATACCTTTAAAGAATTGATGAATCAGATTGGAGAACCAGTACTGGAAAGTAGAACCGTTGAAAATATTGAGCAGGCTGCTGAAACTGCAGCTCAAATTGGCTATCCTGTGATTGTTAGACCTGCCTATACAATGGGAGGAACAGGTGGTGGAGTAGCAGAGAATTTAGAAGAATTAAAGGAAATTGCAGTACGTGGATTTAAACATAGTTTAATTGGACAAATTTTGATAGAAAAAAGTATTAAAGGCTGGAAAGAAATTGAATATGAAGTTATGCGGGATGCCGGTGATAACTGTATAGTTGTCTGTAATATGGAGAATTTTGATCCGGTTGGAGTACATACCGGTGACAGTATAGTTGTTGCTCCCAGTCAGACTTTAACAGATAAAGAATATCAGATGTTTAGAAGTTCAGCTTTGAAAATAATAAAAGCTTTAGGAATTGAAGGTGGCTGTAATGTGCAGTATGCACTGGATCCAGAAAGCTTTCAGTATTATATAATAGAGGTTAATCCCAGAGTAAGCCGCTCCAGTGCCCTTGCATCTAAAGCAACAGGATATCCGATAGCAAAAGTGTCGGCCAAAATAGCTTTAGGATACAGACTGGATGAAATAAAGAATGCTGTGACAGGTGAAACTACAGCCTGTTTTGAACCAGCCCTGGATTATGTGGTATTTAAGATTCCACGCTGGCCTTTTGATAAATTTCATTATGCTGACCGAGAGCTTGGAACTCAAATGAAGGCAACCGGTGAAGTTATGGCTATCGAAAGAAATTTAGAAGCATCAATGCTTAAGGCTGTACGTTCACTGGAGATTGGACGCTATGGTTTTTATTTAGAAGAGTTTAGAAAATTTAGTCAGCAGGAGATTGAAGAATATTTATTTGCGGTAGATGATAATCGAATTTTTGTAATTGCAGAAGCACTGCGGCGGGGATTTACTGTTGAAAAGATTCATCAGATTACTGAGATCAGCACCTTTTTCTTATATAAAATAAAAAATATTATTGATTTAGAAAACTTACTTATTGCCGCTAAAGATGAGATAAATAAAAACAAAGAACTGCTGTTTGAAGCTAAGGAAAAGGGTTTTTCAGATTCTGAGATTGCTCTTTTAACCGAAAATACTGAAGAAGAGATAAAAGCTATCAGAGACAGGCTGCAGTTAAAACCTGTTTTTAAAATGGTTGATACCTGTGCAGCAGAATTTGAAGCCGAAACACCATATTATTACTCTTCCTATGAGAAGGTTAATGAGGCTGAGCCAACAGAAAAGAAAAAAGTAGTGGTCATCGGTTCTGGTCCAATTCGGATTGGGCAGGGAATAGAATTTGATTACTGCAGTGTTCATTCAGCCTGGACTTTAAATGAAGAGGGCTATGAATCAATTATAATTAATAATAATCCGGAGACTGTCAGTACAGATTTTGATACTTCAGACAGATTATATTTTGAACCATTGACCA
>CAZLIW010000434.1:0-1641 GCA_964559325.1 uncultured Halanaerobium sp.
TGCCTGGGGACTTCAATATGTAAATGGCAGACCAGCCATGGGTTATCATCCAGGTATAAGTGGGTTTATAGCCGCTGTTCTTGGTGGGGTTGGCAATATTACTGGAGCAGCTATTAGTGGATTCTTACTTGGAGTAGGACAGGTTCTTTTTGTAGCATTTTTACCATCTGTCTATTCCGGTTTTAGACCGCTTTTTGTCTGGGTTGTTCTATTTATAATTCTTTTCTATAAACCAACCGGACTTTTCAGAGCCAATATTAAATGGGAGTAGATAACTATGAAACTATTAGATACATATGATAATTTTATTGCAAACCGTAAAAAATCTGCATTAATTGTGCTGATTCTTTTTCTTATTCTTCTTTTTGTACTATCCAGAACTTTAAGTGGTTATTATCTCAGAATTATGCTGCTTTTTGGGATTAATGTAATACTTACACTAAGCTTGAATATTACAAATGGATATGCAGATATATTTTCACTTGGACACGGTGGTTTAATGCTGGCCGGAGGCTATACCACTGCCTTACTAACTCTGCCAATTCAGTTTAAATCGACTGCTCTGGAACTGCCATTTTGGCTGGAACAGGCACAGCTGCCTTTTTTGTTATCAATGCTAATTGCTGGATTTATTGCCATGATTGTTGGACTAACAATACTTCTACCGGCATTTAGATTAAAGGGTCATTATTTTATTCTTGCTTCTCTGGGAATAAACATAATTATGATCAATATTGCGGAAAATGTTAGGCCTATTACAAATGGAGCAACCGGACTGAGGGGAGCACCTCCATATACTAATATCTGGTGGATATTTGGCATAGCAATTTTTCTAATTTATCTGATGTGGTCTCTTCTCAGCTCAAGATTCGGCCGGGCAATTAAGGCAATAGGAAAAGATGAAGGACTGGCTAAAGCTATGGGAGTTAATACTGTTAAATATAAAGCTTATGCATTTATGATAAGCAGTTTTTTTACCGGGATAGGTGGAGCATTATGGACCCATCTGATTCTTACAATAAGTCCATCTTCTTTTGATCTGCTGGTCGTTTTTCAGATAATTATGATGCTTGTCATCGGAGGAGTTTCAAGTATAAGTGGATCAATCCTTGGTGCAGCAGTGATTACCATGATATTAGAACTACTGCAGCCTCTGCAGGAGGGTATGAATATCTTAGGTTTGGAAATTCCGAGAATGTTTGGTTTAACACAGGTTTTACTGGCAGTATTTTTAATCATTGTTATGATATATAAACCTGATGGAATAATGGGAGAAAAAGAAATTAAATTGTTCTCAACAAAATAATCAAGAAATATATTGAAAATCATTATAAATAGCCAATTTCTCTTCACCCAATGCACAGCTTAGTTTTCTTGGTATTTTTAGATAAAAACAGCCGAAACTTTTTCAAAAAAGTCCAGGCTGTTTTTTTATTCTTTATGTTCTTCATAATTAACTACCCACTTTTCTTCTATTTTCCAGCTTACCGCAATATCATCATCAGAAAGCCTAATATTATTATCAAATAACCTTTCCCAGCTTTTAACCATCTCGTTCTTCAGCAGTGGATAAAAATTTTCTAAATAAATATCAGATTCAACACTTATACCATATTTATCTAATTTTTCTTTAAATCTTTT
>CAZLIW010000435.1:0-1638 GCA_964559325.1 uncultured Halanaerobium sp.
AAAAATCAGAACTGCATAAACCAGTCGATTTTCTAATTATCGATTCTGTACCTGATAGATAATTTATTTTCCGAAGTTAATTCTCCATTAAAATAGAGGTGGTAATCTACTTTTATCTCTCCCGAATTCAGGTCTGCCTGCAGGAACATTTTTTCAGTATCTACAGAAATATCAAATTTTTGTCCGGCTCTGCCATAATATCCATCTGTAATCTCACCTGTGATAAATTTCTGTTTCATTGGAGCAGGATCAGCCCTCATTAAAAGAAGCTGTTCAGCTTTAAGATCAATTCTTAATTTTGCTTCAGCTCCATCAACACCTGGAGAATCATCATTATATATAAGATAATATTTATCATTTTTCAAAAAAATTCTTCCTGTCACTTCCTGTTCAATTTTATCGTTTTCTCCATTATGAATAAACTTCTGCCTGCCTGTTATTTCAATTATAACTTCTTCTTCCATATTTTCACTCCATATTATCTAATAATTTCAAAAAGCCACAGTAAGATAAACTGTGACTGTTTAAGCCATTTATATTTTAAGATTCCTTCCAAACTTTACTGCAGTTTCATAATCTTTAGCTTCAAAAAAATTTTTTACCACACAGCCTTCTTTTTCCAGCAGAGACATTACATTTTTTAGAGCTTTGCCGGCAGCAAAAAATCTGGGGGTTACAAAAGCTACTGTTTCCTGGCCCAGTGTTCGTTTAGATCGCGAAAAAAATTCAGCCAGTGAACTGTCTATTTTACCCCTAAAAATTCCTTTTGTAGGACTTCCTACAGCCACCAGATCATAGGGAGAAAATGAGACACCTGCCCTATTATCTGCAGTATTAACCATGTCAACCTGAAATTCTGCCTCTTCTGCACCTTTTTTTAATCCTTCTGCCATTTTTTTGATATTATCATCAGGTGTATAGATTATCAACAAGTGCTGCAAGAAAATCCCTCCTTTTTTCATCAACCCTTATTTTATCATAAATATTTTATTTTTTACAGGATTAATCATAAAAAAATGGCAAAGAGATAATTCTCTTTACCATTAATTAAAATGCTCAATCATACATTATATTTTGTTCATGAATTATCAGTTTTTAATTGGCAAACTTAAAACCAATTTGAATCTAAAAGTTCAAAATTTATTTTAAGCCCAGCTTACTAACAAGTTTACCTTTTGGCATATAGCCAACAAGCTTATCTTTAACTTTTCCATCTTCGAAAACCATCATGGTTGGAATACTCATAATTCCATATCTGGCTGCAGTGGACTGGTTTTCATCAACATTCAGCTTACATACTTTAATATTTTCACTGTGTTCTTTTGCAATTCCTTCTACAACAGGAGCTACCATTCTACAGGGTCCACACCATTCTGCCCAAAAATCGACCAGTACTGTTTTATCTGATTTTAATACCTCTCTGCTGAAATTTCCGTCTGTTACTTTCTTTGGTTTGCTCATTTTAAAAATTTCCCCCTTGATAATTATATTGAGTTATTATACTTATACAGCAGCTTCCTGCTCAAGTATTTTTTTTACTTTTTTAACTATAGTTTTTGCTGGTACTGCTCCAACCTGTTCTGCTACACCGGAATTGATAACTGTTTTTGGAACCCCGGATACATCATATTTTGAAGA
>CAZLIW010000436.1:0-1638 GCA_964559325.1 uncultured Halanaerobium sp.
TTTTGCATATTTCGCATGGTATTCACAGGTTCTGATACATTCCGCACAATCTATACAGAGGTCTTCTTTTATCCATGCTCTACCTTTATGAACTCTAATTGCTCTTGTCGGACATTTTTTTACACAATTTGTGCATCCTTCACATTTATCTTCTTTAAGAAGCACAGAATGCTTAGCCGCCATATTAATCCTCCCATAATCAGTCTGATAAAGGTTTTTCCAGATTAATTGTTACTTTAATATTTGTACCTTCACCTTCAGCAGTTCTGATATCCATATTATCTGCATATCTCCTGACATTAACAAGTCCCATTCCGGCTCCAAATCCCATTTCTCTAATTTCACTTCCGGCAGTAGAAAAACCAGGAGTTAAGGCCTTTTCTAAATCTGCTATTCCCGGTCCTTTATCATTTGCATAAATTACAAGCTCATCCTCTGATATTTGAGCAGTAATTTCCCCACCAAAAGAATGAATTATTACATTCATCTCAAGTTCATAAGTCACTATTGCTGTTTTTCTAACAGTATCAGAACCTACACCTAGTTTGCGGAGTAAATTTTTGAGTTGACTGGATGCTTCTCCACCACTCTGAAAATCAAATCTTTCTATAGCAACATTTAAAATCTCTTTTTTCTGCAATGAATAGTCAGCTCCCAATAATTTTTTGGAGGTTCTTAAATATAATTCATTTCTTCTGGACCAATACCATATTTATAAAGTAGGCCACAGGCTTCAAAAAGCGGCTTTTCTGTACTGTAGAGTAGTATTTCTAACTTTCTGGCAAGAGAAACCGTCTCTGACAGTGGTTTTTTGCCCCTTACAAATATAATAGCCTGAATACCTATCATTTCAGCTGTTCTAATAACCTGTGGGTTTGTCAGCCCTGTCAGCAGCATTGTTTTCTCCTGTGAAAAGGCAAGAACATCACTCATAAGATCGGCTCCACAGGCGTTTTTAATTATCAGGCTGTCTTCAACATCTTTTTTTCCATAAATTGTTTCCACGTTGAGCAGGGATTTAACTTCAGATAGCTTCATTTTTAACCTCCATATTAAATTATTAAAAAACCAGTCAAGTTTAGAGAATATTAGCATCCATGCTACAAGTAGTGAATTAAATCACAATCTCTCTGTAAAAAAAATATATCTATAAGAATTATATGACACAAAAGTCACATTGTCAAGAAAATATACAGAGTGTTAAAATTTTTTTGCATTTTACTGCAGTTTTCCCCAGCTGCAGATTGAAGCTGTTTTAAGTAAATAATCTGCTGCTTTAAAAATCAGGCAGCAGATAAAGTATGTAAGAAATAAAATATGTAATGATTTTTAAATATCTATTAAACCCAGGCTTATTTCAAGTGAAGTATTGACATCTTCTATCACATCATCGCCCAAATGGGCGATGTGTCTCTGTAGCCTTTTTTTGTCTATTGTTCTTACCTGTTCCAGCAGAATAACCGAATCTTTATCTAGGTTTGTATAATCAGATGGAATTTCAACATGGGTTGGCAGTTTTGCCTTATTTATCCGAGAAGTAATAGCTGCCACGATAACAGTAGGACTGTATTTATTACCAATATCATTCTGTACTATCAAAACCGGCCTTACTCCTCCCTGTTCTGAACCAATGACAGG
>CAZLIW010000437.1:0-1634 GCA_964559325.1 uncultured Halanaerobium sp.
TGGATTAGTTTAATCACCTACAGCTGCTATCCCTATTATCCAATTCTAGCAAACTGTTTAAATTGAGGCTATAACCACAGCTCTATGTTTAATTGTTAATTAATTTTTATAGATCTTCTAAACTAAAAGCTCACCTCTAAAAATAGTGACAGCCTTACCGGATAAATTTATTCTATTTCCATCTGCTTTCACTCTAACAGTTCCACCTCGTTCAGATGCCTGAAAACCTATTAAGCTATTTTTATTGAGTTTTTCACTCCAGTAAGGACCAAGACAGCAGTGGGCAGAGCCGGTAACCGGATCTTCTGTAATTCCAATATTAGGAGCGAAAAATCTGGAAACAAAATCATATTTATCAGAAGCAGATATCGCAGTTACAATTATACCTCTTGTGTCAATCTTTTTAAGAAGATCAAAATCCGGTTCAATATTTTTAACAATTTCTTCTGATTCAACCTCTAACAGATAATCCATTCTATTTTTTCCACTATATACTATTTCTATTTGTCCAAGTGCTTTATTCATATTCTCCGGAATATCTGCCGCTTCTTCTATTTCTGCTGGGAAATTGAGTTCTATCCATTTTTCATTTTTTTCTGCAGTTAAAATTCCACTTTTTGTATCAAAATCTATTGTTTCTTCTGATGATACCTCTCCTGCCTCCCAGAGAGTATGAGCTGAAGCGAGAGTTGCGTGTCCACATAGGTCCACTTCTGAACTCGGTGTAAACCAGCGCAAATTAAAATTTTTCCCTTCCCTGTATATAAATGCGGTTTCCGAAAGATTCATTTCAGCTGCCAGATTCTGCATCCAGTCATCTTCCATTTTTTCTGACAGTATACATACTGCAGCCGGATTGCCGGCAAAAGCACTATCTGTAAAAGCATTTATCTGATAAATCTGCATAAATATACCTCCATATTTATAATTTTTTGAAAGTTATTAGTTATATATTTCACTTAAAACATTAATTTTCCTGCTTTAAAAATAGATAGAGTATCTGCATATCCCATAAAATAAAAATAAAGATTTTAATGAATTTTTTTCAATATTTTTTGATAAAAAAACTACCCATTAGCTATATTATTTGAAATAATATAGATCAGGTAGTTTGATAATTTCTCTCCCTAAAACAAAATTAATTTTAGAAGAAGTTTTCTTCTTGCATTTTGATAAATACATTATCGATCTTTATTGTGTTCACTATCACTATTTTTTTCTTCCATGGCTTTTTGAAAAGATTTTTTTAGAGCATTAACTACATCTTCCTCATCTTCTACTCCCATTACAATAATATCAGGTTTACCACCAAAAAAATATTTTAAAGCTTCAAAAACAATTATTGCTAAGACCAAAACTGCAACAGCTGCATCCAGATCATATATCATATAAGCTGACATAAATAATAATCCTGTTAATATTCCAAGTAAAAAGAAAAGGTGGTTATTATACCTATTCAGCTGGAAACCAATAAAGTTTTTTAGCGAACTTAACTTTTTATAAATAGTATTTCCTCCTCCTTTTTCAGCTTTCTTTCAGTGCTTATATGTTATCAATAATAATATTAGCTGTCAAAAAAAATGGGTGCCAAAAAAATTTGAAAAAATGGTACCGGGTACAAAATCCATCTTTTG
>CAZLIW010000438.1:0-1632 GCA_964559325.1 uncultured Halanaerobium sp.
ATCAATTAGAAAAAAATTTAATAATAATTTAAAGTTTACCGCAAAAAATATCAATGAATATGAAGACTTTAATCACGCAGTAGAGTCAGGTTATAATTATATGCAGGGATTCTTTTTTACCAAGCCAGACCTCATTGCCGGCAGAGAAATACCCGGTTATAAAGTGAATTATGTTAATGTCCTAAAAGAACTGAATAAAGAGGATGTAGACTTTAATGAAATAGAAAATATCATTAAAAATGATATTTCCATGAGCTTCAGCCTGCTGAGCACCATAAATGCTGCATCATATGGATATAAAATTTCTTCAATTAAACAGGCTTCTACCATGCTGGGGGTAAAAGGTTTGAGAAAATGGAGCCTCCTCTATCTAGTAAAAGGTTTAAGCAGTGATAAAGCAGATATATTATTTGTCAATACACTGACAAGGGCTAAGTTTGCTGAACTTCTGGCAGAAGAATTTGATATTAAAGATAAAAAGCCTGAATTATTTACAATGGGAATATTTTCAATGATGGATACTTTTCTAAATAGATCACTTTACAATATACTAAAAGATATACCACTTACTGAAGATATAAAAGATGCTCTTCTCATTAGAGAAGGTGTATTTGGAGAAATATTGAGCCTCGTAATTGCTTTTGAAAGACAGAAATGGAATCAAATATCCCTGATCGAAAAAATTAATAGCCTGAATTCCAAAAAGCTTTATAATAATTATGTTAAAGCTGTTGATTTTGCCTATGAAACAATGGATATCCTCATGGAAGCAGAAATTAAAACATAATATATAATAAAACAATTAAGCCCCTGTCGGATAAAATTTATATTTCAGTCAAATTATCCAGACAGGGGTTTGAATTTTATTTTTATCTAAAAAAAATCTAAAAAGCAATTGTAGAAGAAATTCCTGTTTTAACACTCCTGCTTTCGTCAAATAAAGCGCCAATATCTGCGGCACCAAAATCCAGTGTGAAGTTGTGCAGGTTAATTCCGATTCCAAATGAAAGTTCTGTATCCTCTCTCAATGTAGAATAATTTAGTCCAAATCTTACAGGAAATTTTCTGCTGAATGTCAGCTCTGTACCAACTGCATATACATCATCCTTTTCTCCACTGTCATATTTAATATTAGAATAATCTCCATAAAATTTAACTTTTTCATTTTGACGTATACTGCCACCAATTCTGATAATTCTCGGCAGCTTCCAGCTTATTTCTTTATTATAAATATCTTCTTCTTTTTTATTTTCCTTCAGACCGGCACCATTATCAATAACTTCATATTCATATCCATCAACAATACCACTGTCTGCTGACATTTCTCCAATATTCATTACACTCAGACCAAAACTGTACTTTTCCTCCATTTTAACTAAAAATCCGAGATCAATACTGTGACCTTCTGCATCACCATCTTCTGTTCTGTAGGAAAAAATACCCGGTGTTCCATCAGCAGTATATTTTACATAATCAGGCTGACCATCACCATCAAGATCAGTGCTGTTTTTCTCTGCTGTAATACTGCCCTCACCATTAAACTGATAGACATCCCCCTGGAGATAATGGTAGGTTCCACCAATATAAATACCCTTTATCCTGTTATTTCGATTTTCGTTGAATTTATCAACA
>CAZLIW010000439.1:0-1623 GCA_964559325.1 uncultured Halanaerobium sp.
AATCCTGGCTGAAGAATTGATATTAAGATATTTCATCAGAGGTTGAGCACAGTGGTGTCCTGACCTCAAAGCCACTCCTTCACTATCTACAATTGTAGCCAGATCATGTGAATGTATATCTTTAATATTGAACGAAATAATTCCACCTCTCATTGCTGTGTTTTGAGGACCATAAATTTCAACATAGGGAAGTTCTTTCATTTTTTTCATAGCATAGCTAGTTAAATAACTTTCGTGTTCAACTATATTGTCCAGTCCAATACTGCTGAGATAATCAACTGCAGCAGATAGACCCACCACCCCTTCTACATTTTGAGTTCCGGCTTCAAATCTTTCTGGAATAGGAGCAAAAGTAGTATTCTGTTCTTCCACATATTCTATCATTCCACCACCAAGTATAAATGGCGGCATTTCATTTAATATCTCTTTCTTTCCATAAAGAACACCAATCCCCATAGGAGCCAGCATTTTATGGCCGGAAAAAACATAGAAGTCTACATTCAGCTCCTGTACATCCACTTTCATATGAGGAGCTGCCTGAGCTCCATCTGCAAGTACATAAATTCCATTCTGATGGGCTATTTTAGCAATTTCTTTAATTGGATTGATAACACCTGTAACATTTGACATATGTGAAACAGCAATTAATTTAGTCGATTCATTAATTTTATCCTTTAATTCATTCAGAGATAATCTGCCTTCTTTATCAATATATAGATATTTTAATTTCAAATTTTTTTCCCGGGCCAGCCTCTGCCAGGGAATAATATTGCTGTGATGTTCAGCGATTGAGATGATAATCTCATCTCCCTCATGCAGAAACTTTTCTCCAAATGAACTCGCAATAAGATTTATTGACTCAGTAGTATTTCTTGTAAAAACAATTTCCTTTAAAGAATCAGCATTTATAAACTCTCTAATTTTTCCCCTGCCATCTTCATACTGTTCTGTAGCTTTAACACTTAAAAAATGAGCTCCCCTGTGTGGGTTTGCATTATAATTTTTATTATAGTGATCAACTGCATCCAGTACAGCCAGCGGTTTTTGAGTCGTGGCAGCATTATCAAGATAGTGGAGTTTTTTACCATCCACATCTTTTTTCAGAATGGGAAAGTCATTTTTTATTTTTTTAACTTCAAATTTTTCAGCTTTCAAGTCTGTGTTTAACTTCATTTATAACACTTCCTTTAAGATCATTTAAAGGTATTTTTTCGAAAATCGGATTAAATGATGCCTCTATTACCAGCATCTTAGCTTTCTTCTCATCCATTCCTCTGCTCATGAGATAAAACAATCTGTTTTCGTCAAGCTGACCTGCACTAACAGCATGTTCTCCTTCAACATTATCCTCTTCAGTAAATAAAGCAGGAATAGAATCGGATTTAACTGTCGGATCCAGCATCAAAACCTCTTCTCTCTCAGAACCATTTGCAAGAACGGCACCCTTTTTAAAATATAAATCTCCCCTAAATACCTTTTCTGATCTATCTTTTAGTACTCCCTTTGTCTCTATCTGACTACTGCTGTGTCTTCCAGAATGATTCATCCTGTATGAAAGATCCATCTTCCTATCACCATCACCAAAATAGATAGAACTTATGCTGGCAGCACTTCCATCAGCAA
>CAZLIW010000440.1:0-1607 GCA_964559325.1 uncultured Halanaerobium sp.
GCGGAACAATAAGTGAAGAAAGCGCCATACTCAACTTTCCGGCCATCAGCCTGCGCCAATCTATGGAACGTCCTGAAGCACAAGATACAGGCACAATTATTTTAACTGGGTTTGAACCTGAGGTTGTTTTAAATGCAATTAAAACAGTTATGAATGAATCGAAAACTAGAAAAGAAAATAAATCAACACCAGTTGATTATTCTATAAAAGACACTTCATGGAGGGTAGTAAAATTAATATTGGGAAATACAAAATTAAGTAATAAATGGTGGGGGATAAATGAATAGAACGCAGATGCATGCTGCATACACAGATCGAACAGATAAACACTGATAAAAATAACAGCGAGAACCGTAAAAATCAGTCTAATCTGTGTCATCAGCGTTCCATTAATTAAAAATAATAAACATGCTTAAATTATTAGGCAGAAATAAAGAATTATTTACCGAATATATTAACCATCACGAAAAAACAGAATTAAATACGAAGTCGTTTGAAAAAATGTAAAATTTGCCCAAAAGTCGTTTGAATTATCGTTTAACAGGTCAAAAAGTAAAACATGTTTAGGTCAGAAATTGATCGTTTAATTCATTGGAAAAATTCTAAAACCAGAAAACAATTAATCATTCGTTTGATATCTATTACTGGTCAGCCAACAAATCAACTGCAGAACTTGATTTTGGAAGTTTTTTCCCAATTAATTTCTCAAGCTTGGCATTTTGCTCAGCGAAAAACTCTGTAAGAAAAAAGTACCAGCGAAAACCACGGCCTTTAGCTTTTATCAATTACCAACAATATAAACAATGACAAAAAAAGCACTAATAACAGGTATAACCGGACAAGATGGAGCGTATTTAGCCGAATTGCTTCTTGAAAAAGGATATATTGTACATGGAATAAAACGCAGGAGTTCAAGTTTTAATACTGCCCGTATTGATCACTTGTATCAGGATTCGCATAAAGAAGGCCAGCGATTTATTTTACATTAGGGTGACTTAACTGACTCCACAAACCTGATTCGTATTATTCAGGAAGTACAACCTGATGAAATTTACAATTTAGTTGCGCAAAGTCATGTAAAAGTGAGCTTTGATACCCCGGAATATACTGTCAATGACGATATGTGGATACTTTAAGCTATTTGGACATTAGGTTTAACAAAAAAGATATGTTTTTATCAAGCTTCTTCCAGTATGACGTATGTTAGGGTGAAACCAAACATAATTAAATGTGCTTTTTTTAAAGTTTTATGAAAAATAGGATTCTATAGAAACAGAAAAATTCCAGTAAATTTTTTACCAACATGGAATATATTGGAATTATAATATTAAGAGTATCTGAAAAAGATAATCTGTAGGGTCACTTAAATAGAATAGTATGAATCTCACAATTGTAATACCCGCTTATAATGAAGAAGAAGTTCTGCCAACTTTTTTGAAAAACCTTGTTGACTACCTTGATAAAGCCGGTAATAAGAATGTCTCATGTATTATTGTAAATGATGGATCCAAAGATGAGACAAAGGCTATTTTAGATAAAGCAAAGCATGAGAAGATAGAGGTAGTGCATCATAAATTAAACCGTGGATATGGAGGTGCATTGAAAAG
>CAZLIW010000441.1:0-1603 GCA_964559325.1 uncultured Halanaerobium sp.
TCAGTTAATAAAAGAAGTAGAAAAAATGACCGGTCTAACAGTAAAAAAAATTAATATAGAAGTATATTCCTTATCTGTTAAGGAGAGATATAAAAATGATTAAAAAAAGGAAATTAGATGGCATAACATATTTGAGAGTTTCTGTTACTGATAGATGTAATCTGAGGTGTAAATACTGTATGCCGGAAGAAGGTGTTGCAGATAAGCCTCATCAGAAAATTTTATCTTATGAAGAACTTGAGCAAATAATTGTTTCTGCAGCAGAACTTGGTGTAACACATATCAGGTTAACCGGTGGAGAACCTCTGGTAAGAAAAAATCTTGACTATTTTATAAAAAAGATAGATAGAATTGATCAGATAAAGGATATTTCAATAACAACAAATGGTGTTTTGCTCCCTAAGCTGGGAGAAAAATTAAAAAAAGCTGGCCTGGATAGAGTTAATATCAGTCTTGATACACTGGATTCAGATAAATTTAAATTTATTACCAGAAGAGATAAATTCTCTGATGTAATAGCTGGGATTGATGCAGCACTTGCATTAGATTTAAAACCTGTAAAAGTAAATACAGTTTTGATGAAAGATTTTAATTTAGATGAAATGGAAGAATTTATTGAATTTGTAAGAGATAGAGAGATAAATCTTAGATTTATTGAATTTATGCCTGTTAATGGTGACAGTAATCATTCCAAACATTTTTATCCTGTAGAAAAATTGAAAGAAGAATTAGTAGATAAATATCGGCTGCACAAATTTTCTATAAGAGGGGCCGGCCCTTCAGAAGACTATACTGCTGATGGTTTCAAGGGGAGTATAGGTTTTATAGCAGCACTCAGTCATAAATTTTGTGATTCCTGCAACAGGCTGCGTCTGACTGCAGATGGGAAACTTAGGGTCTGTCTTGTTTCTAATAAAGAGGTTGTTTTGAAAAAAAATGGAAAACTGCTTGAAAAGGATAAGTTAAAAGATGCTTTTTTTAGAGCAGTTGCCTGTAAACCAAAAGGACATGATTTTCTCGGAACAGACTCAGAAATTGATAATATAAAAGAGCGAAAAATGTTTCAGATAGGGGGATAAAATGAACAAGTTTAGTCATATTGATAAAGAAGGTAAGGCAAAAATGGTGGATGTATCCAATAAAGAGATTACTTCTCGTAAAGCTGTTGCTTCTGTAAAAGTCGTAATGAATAAAGAAACACTGAAGATGATAAAAGATGGGACAATAGAAAAAGGGGCTGTTTTGAGTACAGCCAGAGTTGCTGGCATTATGGGGGCTAAAAAAACACCAGATTTAATTCCCATGTGCCATCAGTTAGAGCTGACATCTATTGATATTGATTTTTCTTTTACTAGTGATCAGGAAATAGAAATAACAGCTTCTGCAAAAAGCAGCTACAAAACAGGTGTTGAGATGGAGGCATTTACTGGTGCTTCAATTGCAGCATTAACGATCTATGATATGTGTAAAGCAGTAGATAAAGGAATGATTATTTCTGATCTTAAACTCATGCATAAATCAGGAGGAAAGAGTGGGATTTATGAGCGAAAAGAATAATAGTTTTATAATTAAAACAGCAGTATTAACAATCAGTGACAAAGGA
>CAZLIW010000442.1:0-1601 GCA_964559325.1 uncultured Halanaerobium sp.
ATGCATAAATAAAATTTAATTTGAATTCTGGAGAAGGAGCTGTCATAGGAGGAACGGTGGATAGGGCTATCATATCTTTATGCATACCGGCTTTGACGGAAAAAATGGAATTAATGGCATGCTGTACTAAAAGTTCCGGCATAACTTTCCAAGCCACCTTTGATGATGCATTTGCATTATGAGCACCGTCAATTTGAAGGATGTCGGCTGAAGCCATAATCTTTTTTGCAACGGCAGCGTCTACAAAAGATCTTATGGGATTAACTCCTCGATATAAAACGTTATATTGAGGATCCTGATGAGCTCCGTTTACACCTTCTTCGGCAAACAATACCGCTACTTCTGGTCCAGCTATACCTGAAACGTATGAATGAAAGTTTATGGGTCTTCCCACCTCATCTTCAATCATATCAAGCGCCTTTCTTGTTGCCCTTAATTGTTTTCTTGTAATTGGAATTCCTCCGATTCCTTCCGGGGAGCCTTCAATTAAACCATCAAAATGTGATTGGCCAAGTGTCCGGATTACCATAATATGATCAGCACCATGCCATGCTGCCATTCTCATCCTCCGAATGTCATCTTCAAATCTTCCGGAAGCAATTTCGGAAGTTATAATTTCTTGAGGTTGAGGATCAATATTTCCAAAGAATTTGGCTGGAGGTAACGGGATGGATTGCTCTAAATTTTCAGATATATTTTTGAATTCATATCCACCCAATTTAGGCTTTTGTTCGAGTTTTTTTCTCCATGTCCATCCTTTTCTTTTTGGCCGGTAATCTTTAAGATTAGAGAGTATTTCTTCCACATTTAGTTTTTTCTCTTTGTCAAGTTTCATTCCAATCAGACCCCCTTATACTTTTTTTCCAATTCGTCCCAATGGGAGCCTTCGACTAGCTGCTTACCAAAAGTGAGATAGTCTTTGTCTGTTTCTTTGGACATTGTAAGAAGAATATTACCTGCGCCTTTACCCAATAAATCTCGTTCGAATATCCCCTCTACAATCACTTTTGCTTCAAGAGAATTAAAACCCATGCGAAGTAAAACTGATCGTTCAATAGAAGGAGATGTATGTGTCTTTGCTAAATCGATCAAAGGATTTACAATTTCCTCTGCTTTTTTCCAGAATAATTCGTTTAATTCCTCATCAGAAAGTCTTTCCAACTTTTCCTTTTCTGCTTGAAATTTGTCTTTAGTCAATTTATTTCCCCCTTTAGCATAATATATGTAATGTAGTAAACTTCGAATATAAGCTCTTCGATGTATGTTCGCCCTATTATATCTGATTTGTGGTTTTAAACAAAATCAGAGGTCATAAAAACAGAAATAACTAAGAGAATCAAATGGGCATCGTTTATTATAAGCATTTCAGTAACATAATGACTCATAGGTTTCAGAGTGTTTGGGCTGTTTAATCGACTAAACCATGTCAACATGCAATTTTTTACCATATTTGTATTTGTACTTATTTTATCATTGAAAGAAAGGAAAATCATTGAAGACTAAAATTATAAATAATAAAATTATATAGTGTCTATTATATAGAATATATAATATAGTTAATAGATAATATACATGATATAAAGTATTATATAGTACTATAT
>CAZLIW010000443.1:0-1592 GCA_964559325.1 uncultured Halanaerobium sp.
TTCTTTCTACTTTTTTCTTAGCACTTTTTATGTTGTGAGCCAAATCGTCTTGAACTAATTTCTTCATTACAAAAGGTTTAAATAGCTCTAATGCCATTTTTTTAGGTAATCCACATTGATAAAATTTAAGTTCAGGTCCAACAACTATTACTGAACGACCTGAGTAATCAACTCTTTTACCAAGTAAATTTTGTCTAAATCTACCCTGCTTACCTTTAAGCATATCTGATAATGACTTTAAAGGTCTATTACCAGGACCCGTTACTGGTCTTCCCCTTCTTCCATTATCTATCAAAGCATCAACTGATTCCTGAAGCATTCTTTTTTCATTTCTAATAATTATATCAGGTGCTCCAAGCTCCAGTAATCTATTTAATCTGTTATTTCTATTTATTACTCTTCTATACAAATCGTTTAAATCTGAAGTTGCAAATCTTCCACCATCAAGTTGAACCATAGGTCTTAGTTCTGGCGGAATAACAGGAACAGCATCTAGAATCATCCATTCTGGTTTATTTCCAGATTTTTTGAAAGCTTCTAATACTTCAAGTCTTCTAGTTATTCTTATTTTCTTTTGCCCACTGCTATTTTTCAAATCAGATCTTAATTCTTTAATTTCTTTATCTAATTGTATCTTGCTTAAAACCTTTTTTATCGCTTCAGCTCCCATTCCAGCTTGAAATGAATCACCGTATACATCCTTATACTCTCTGTATTCAAGTTCTGTAAGGATTTGTTTGTCTGATAGAGGGGTATCCCCACTCTCTGTTACGATAAATTGGGCAAAGTATAGTACTTTTTCTAAAGATCTTGGAGACATATCAAGTATCAATCCCATCCTTGATGGTATTCCTTTAAAATACCAAATGTGGGATACTGGTGCTGCAAGGTCTATATGTCCCATTCTCTCTCTTCTAACAGAAGCTTTTGTAACTTCAACACCACATCTATCACATACTACGCCTTTATATCTTATTCTTTTATATTTTCCACAATGACATTCCCAGTCCTTAGTGGGACCGAAAATTCTTTCGCAGAACAAACCATCTTTTTCAGGTTTTAATGTTCTGTAGTTTATAGTTTCAGGCTTCTTTACTTCCCCATAAGACCAGCTTAAAATGCTTTCTGGTGATGCTAGACTTATTCTTATTGCTTCAAAATTGTTAAATTCCATAAAGGGGCCAACTCCCTTCCCAAATTAATTTTTATCTAAATCTTCTATTTCCATTCCACTTGTTTCTTCTTCAATGAATCTTTCTTCTCCGATTACTTCTTTAATATCTTCTATATCTTCTATTTCTTCATTCTCCTCTTTTTCTTCAGGAGAAATTATAGTAATATCTAAAGCTAAACTCTGTAATTCTTTTATTAATACTTTAAAGGATTCTGGTATTCCCGGCTGTGGTATATTTTCACCTTTGACGATTGCTTCATAAGTTTTAACTCTTCCCGTTACATCATCTGATTTAACAGTAAGCATTTCCTGCAGTGTATGGGCTGCTCCATATGCTTGTAATGCCCAAACTTCCATTTCTCCAAATCTCTGTCCACCAAATTGTGCTTTACCTCCTAGAGGTTGCTGTGTAACTAGA
>CAZLIW010000444.1:0-1587 GCA_964559325.1 uncultured Halanaerobium sp.
GCAGGAGGAGCTATTGTCTGTCATTACGAAAGAATTCAGGGAATAACAGATGATTACTGGGATATGGATGAAGTAGAAAAGAGGCTGAAAAAGCAGATTCTAAATGCTTATACACAGGCAAGAGCAGCAGAAGAAAAATATGATACCACACCACGTATAGGTGCATGGATAGTTGCTGTAGAAAAAATTGCACATGCTGTAGAAATGAGAGGATGGGTATAGAGTAAAGGAGGAAATATATGCTTTTTAGTGAATCAGAATATAAAAGCAGAGTAAAAAAGACTAAAGAAAGAATGGAAAAAGCAGGTATAGATGTTTTAATGTCAACACATCCTGCAAATATGAATTATCTTACAGGCTATGATGGCTGGTCATTTTATGTACATCAGTGTGTACTGGTTTCACTGGATCAGGAAGAACCTGTCTGGATTGGCAGAAATATGGATGCTAATGCTGCTAAAGTAACAACATATTTGAGCAGTGAGAATATTAGAAATTATGCAGATGATTATGTCCATTCCCCGATAGGAAAACATCCGGTTGATTATATGGTAGATGTAATTAAAGAGAAAGGATGGGAAGATAAAACAATTGGTCTTGAAATGGATCAATTCTATTTCACCCATAAAACATATGAAATTTTGGCTGATAATCTGCCTAAAGCAGAATTTAAAGATGCCAACTTACTTGTTGCTATGGTAAGGCAGATTAAATCTGCACAGGAAATTGAATTTATGAAAAAAGCAGGAAAAATTGCTGAAAAAGTTATGCAGACCGGTATAGAATCAGTAGGTGTTGGAGTTAGAGAATGTGATGCTGCAGCAGAAATTTCAAAAGCTCAAATAAGTGGAACAGATGAATTTGGTGGAGATTATCCTGCAATTGTACCACTTATGCCGGCCGGTGCTGGTATAGATGCCCCACACCTAACCTGGTCTGATAGAAAATACGAAAAAAATGAACCTATAATTTTAGAACTATCCGGTTGTTATAACCGCTATCATGCTCCAATGGCAAGAACAGTTTATCTGGGAGAACCTCCAAAAAGAATGAAAGAAGTTACTGAAATTGTTGTTGAAGGTCTGGAAGAAACTCTTGACTTTATAAAACCTGGAGTTACATGTGAAGCAGTAGAAGAAAAGTGGAGAAATTCTATTGCAAAAGGTGAACTTGTAGATGCATCTCGTCTGGGCTATTCTTTTGGACTAAATTATCCACCGGACTGGGGAGAACAGACCGCCAGTATGAGACCTCATGATAAAACTGTTTTAAAAGAAAATATGACATTTCATTTAATACCCATTATCTGGCAGGATGATATAGGATTTGAAATGAGTTCAGCTATCCAAATTACTGAAGATGGCTGTGAAGAATTTTATGATTTCCCCAAAAAACTGTTTACAAAATAAAATTTGACTTAGCTGTACCTCACCTGGCAGTTTTGTCAGGTGGGGCACAAAATTTACAATAAGGCAGGATTTTTAAGATCATTATAGAATAATTATATTAACGATTGACAGACAGGTAACTTAAAAAAATTATTCTATAATAAAGAAGATTGCTGGGGGATAAAAATGGATATTAAGG
>CAZLIW010000445.1:0-1582 GCA_964559325.1 uncultured Halanaerobium sp.
TTCTGCCCCCATTTTAGTAAGCGGCCCTATTATTCTCTGCATCGGTCTCCTGCGGAGAGAGTGATCTCCTGTCAGCACAGAATAAAACTTCTGTGAGGAAAGAAGTCCTGTAAGAAGCCGCATAGATGTGCCTGAATTCCCGCAGTCCAGTACATCATTCGCTTCCTTAAGACCATCTATTCCTCTTCCTTTAATTGTATATTCTCCTTCAGATTCTTTTATTATTTCTACGCCAAGTTTTCTCATAATATTCATAGTGCTCAGACAGTCTTCTGCCTCAAGTAGACCTGTTATTTTGCTTTCCCCTTCAGCTATTGAAGCTAAAATTAATGCTCTGTGTGAAATGGATTTATCTCCAGGTAGATTGATTTCTCCCACGACTTTCTTTTTCGATGTAATTTTTAAATTCATCTGCTGTTTTATCTCCTTTCAGCTGTTCTTTATTCTTATACATAGGCAATTTTTTTCTCACTGGATTCAAAACTGTCCAGTGTGTTAGAAATAGCTGCTACTTCCTCCATCATAGAATAATATTTTTCTGGTTTAAGAGACTGAGGCCCATCTGACAGTGCATTTTCCGGCTCTGGATGAACTTCTATCATAATTCCATCTGCACCAACTGCTGCAGATGCTCTTGCTACTGGTGTTACTAATTCCCAGCGCCCTGTCCCATGGCTTGGATCTGCAATTACCGGCAGATGACTTATCTGCTGAACAAGAGGGATAGAGCTCAAATCCATAGTATTTCTTGTTTCTTCACCAAATGTTCTAACTCCTCGCTCACACAAAATCACATTATGATTGCCTTCATTCATTATATATTCTGCTGCTAAAAGCCATTCTTTAATTGTTGCTGCCATTCCCCGCTTTAACATAATAGGTTTATCCAGTTTCCCTATTTCTTTGAGTAGAGAATAATTCTGCATATTCCTTGCCCCTATCTGAATAATATCGGTATACTGACAGACAACATCAATATGCTCTATATCCATTAGTTCGGTTACAATCTTTAAACCAGTTTTTTCTCTGGCCCTGGCCATAATTTTCAGACCTTCTTCACCCAGTCCCTGAAAAGAATAGGGAGAAGTTCTCGGTTTAAATGCACCACCTCTCAGTATTTTTGCTCCACCGGCTTTTACAATTTCTGCGGTTTTTAAAAGCTGTTCTTCACTTTCTACTGAACAGGGTCCTGCCATAACAGTAAATTCGCTTCCACCTATCTTTACCCCATCTCCCAGATTAACGACTGTCTTTTCCTGTTTAAAATTCCAGCTTGTCAGCTTATATGGGTCAAGTATCAAAACAACTTTTTCTACACAGCTCATGGTCATCAATTTTTCTTTTAACTTTGTTCTATTGTTCTGGTTTCCAAGCACACCTATTATTGTTTTCTCCACTCCCTGTATTGGATGAACATCGAAGTTCTCTTCCTTTATCACCTTTATAATTTTTTCTTTATCTTTCTTATCTGCATTTCTCTTTAGTACTGCAATCATATATATAAACCCCTCTCAGTTTTTTTATAATTTAAAAATCTTAAATATAAAAACATCTTTTGCCATTATATATTTTAAAAAATCTT
>CAZLIW010000446.1:0-1569 GCA_964559325.1 uncultured Halanaerobium sp.
ATAATATTGCTGTAATTGAGATCTTCAAATCTTTTTTCAGCCTTTTTAGCAAGCTCGGCTATTCTTTCTACAGTATAAACCTCATCAGCTATCCGGGCCAGAACTGCTGCGGCATATCCGGATCCTGTTCCTATCTCCAGTATTTTATCTTCCTTTTTGGGTTTAATTAACTGAATCATAGCTGCAACAATATAGGGCTGACTTATTGTCTGTCCGGAATCAATTGGAAGTGCACCATCTGCATAAGCCCTGTTTTTGTATTTATCCAGCACAAATTTTTCGCGCGGTACAGTTCTCATCGCATCAAGCACATTTTTGTTATTAATTCCTCTTGGAACAAGCTGGTTTTTTACCATTTCTTCTCTAATCTTTTTGTAATCTGCTGTCATAAATAATACCTCCAGTTTTTCTAAGCCAGCACGAAAAAGTACTGCCCGGTCTGAAGTCAGTCAGTTATAAATCTCTCAATTCCTTTTTGTCAATCTTACCTGTAGCTCCTTTTGGAAGTTCATCCACAAAATCCACCAGTTTGGGTATTTTATAATTTGCAAAATAATCCATACAGTATGTTCTCATTTCTCTTTCAGAAGCAGTTTCTCCTTCTTTAAGCACAATCACAGCTTTTGGTATTTCTCCTCTGAGCTCATCCTTTGTTGCTACAACTGCTGCTTCAAGTATTTTAGGATGTTTGTAAAGCTGTTCTTCTATTTCGCGAGGATATACGTTCATACCCCCTACATTAATCATATCTTTTTTTCTGTCGACTATATAAATATAGCCGTCTTCATCCATTTTTCCAAGATCTCCAGTGTGGAACCAGCCACCTCTCAGTGCTTTTTTAGTTGCTTCAGGTTTTTTAAAATATCCCTTCATTACATTATCTCCCTGAACAGCTATTTCTCCAATTTCTCCTCTGGGAAGTTCATTATCATCTTCATCTACTATCTTTACCTCTGTTCCGGGAATAGGCAGTCCAACAGAACCTGATTTTCTGATACCTTTTGGTGGATTAGCGTAGGCAACAGGTGAAGTTTCTGTTGGTCCATTGCCTTCAATTATTGTCACATTAAAAGTCTCTTCAAAATCTTTCATAGTTTGCTGAGGCATGGCTGCTCCACCGGAAAGACATAACTTTAAATGTGATAAATCATACTGATCTCTGTTTTTAACATTTAATAAAGCTGTATACATAGTTGGAACTCCAGTGAAAAATGTTACGTTTTTCTCCTGAATTGTGCGAAGGACCTTTTCGGGAAGAAACTTTTCAACAATAACTATTTCTGCTCCTAAAAAAACAGGCATCAGCATACAAACAGTTTCTGCAAAGGCATGGAACATAGGTAAAATACATATATATCTGCCTGTATCATCTACATGCAGATGTTCTATTGTAGCCTCTGTATCATAAATTAGATTATGGTGTGTCAGCATTGCACCTTTAGGATCACCTGTTGTTCCGGAAGTGTATAGGCAGGCTGCCACTGACTGTTCATCTATATTTTTTAATTCTGGTAGCTGTCCGGGTTTGTCAGAAAATTCATCAATATGGATTGTTCCCTCTTGCTTTTT
>CAZLIW010000447.1:0-1566 GCA_964559325.1 uncultured Halanaerobium sp.
ACAATCATAAATACAATAATTTGTAAACAATATTTTAAGCAGCGAAATACAGCGGCCATCATCTGACCAGCTGTGGCATATTCCACTGGCTTTTGTACTGCCCAAACTATTTTTTCCTCCTCTGCTTCCGCTTCCGCTGGAAGAACAGGAAACATCATATTTAGCTGCATCACTTAGAATTTCTAATTTTTTTATCAAATCCATTTTCTTTGCCCCCGAATCAAACATTATGGCTGAAAAAAACATGTTTTTCATTATTTTATATAGGTATTATATCATACAAATGTTCGCTGTTTCAACAATAAAATACCGCCAAATGGCGGTATTTTATTAAACACTTAAATTTATTTTAAAACTACAGCTGCTTCAGGACCATTAACTCTAAAAGTGAGAGTTTCTAAAAAGAATAATTCTACTTCATCACCTTTATATCCTGTATATCCAAGTGAAATATCCTGACCAACTGTTAATTCGAAATCTCCACCGCGTTCAGAAACAAGAAGACCTCTATTGCCAAGATCAGGTACTAACATAGCACCATTATCCACCATTTCCTCAACTTTGCGCTTTAGTGGATATCCTTTGTCATCAAGTTCATAAAGGAGAGAGTACAATTCAGGCCCTAATAAGAGTCTTCTATCTCCACCAACACTATTTTCTTCAAATAATGAGAGTGCTTTAAGCAAACCTGTAATCATTTCCTTTTCTCCACCCGATAGGCTTACTTCACTGTATTCTGATGCTTCCAGAATTCCGGTTATACCTGCTTTTTCAAGCCCAAAAAACACGGACTTATTTTCAGCTTTTGCAAGTTTTTTTGCGGCTTCCAACAGTGGATCTGTTTCTACATCTTCAGCACCGCGGGCAAGCGCTTCTATTTCGCTTAACTTCATTTTAAATGGAACTTTTATTTCTACAAGGGGTAGTACTTCTCGAGATGCATAGGTAACATCCTCAACATCTTCTACTCCCATTGGGGCAAAACGGCCTGTATTTATTGCAGATAAATCAAGGCCATAAGGACCTTTGAAATCCACAATTTTTCTTGCTTTTAATTTTAACTCCAGTACATCTTTTGCTTCTTCATCCAAAAAATCCCATGCTTCTACAGGAAATGGAGCTAATGAACGTTTTAATACATCCATTACTATTCTCCTCCTCTCATATTGCCAAGACCTAGTGATCCATCACCTGATGCACCTTCAGCCTCTTCACCTTCACCCTCTTCTTCGATTTCTGTTATCTTTGCAGTTTTAAAAAGGAAAGTCCTCAGCATTTCATCCCAGACAGGATTATTTCTGCGCAACCATTCCAGGCCCATACATGCATGTTCAATTTCCTCATCACGATTATGTTCTACAATAGCCTGTACTTCTGGATCATCTGTAGCTACAGCACGCTGATTGTACCAGTCTACAGCTTCCAGTTCTTCAATAACACTTTTAATTATCCTGTGATATTCCACTGCCTCAGGTGTCAATTTTTCAAGTGGTTCATGATATTCTCCGCTCATATTTACCTCCCCTTTACATATGTGTTTATCTAAACACTTAACATCTATATTAT
>CAZLIW010000448.1:0-1561 GCA_964559325.1 uncultured Halanaerobium sp.
ATTGGCATCTTTTATCTTAACCTGATTAATATTATTTTTTATGGAGTTAAGACAGCGTGGGGTAAAATAATAATTGTCCATTTCTACTCCAAGATGACAGTCTTCATATCCAAGTTCTTTCAGAATACCAGACATATAATCCATTGGATGTTTTATCAGAGACTGAACATAATCATCCTGATATCCTCGGATATTTTCTTCTTTCAGCCAGGTTGTTAATCTGGCACCATTGCTGTCCTGTTCTCGTCCAAACCAGATAGGTTCTTCTCTATCTAGAAAAACCAACACACCCTGATGTACATAAAATGACCAGCCATCATAACCGGTTAAATAGTTTAAATTAGCCGGGTGTGATGCAAGCAGGACCTCAATCCCATCTCTATCCATTTTTTCTTTAACTTTTTTTAGTCTTTTTTTGTATTCCTTTTTTTCAAAAGCAGGCATTTTCGTCTCCTTTCTACATAACTTAAGCGTTTAAATAGTTTAATGCAATAAGTGAATGTAAAGCAGCACCCTGAGATAATCTTGTTTCATCTACATCAAATTTTGGATTGTGGTGTGGATGATGGCTTCCTTTTTGTTCATCACTAATGCCCAGAAAAATAAATACTCCTGGTTTATTCTGCAAATAATATGAAAAATCTTCACCGGACATAACAGGTTTATCCTGAAAAACATTATTTCCAAATAATTTTTTGGCTGCTTCAATAGCAATTTCAGCCTCTTTTTCTGTATTAATAGTTGGCGGAAAAGCATAAAGATTATTAAATTCAAAATCCAAATTATGCATTTTGGCTAAATGATCACCTACAACTTTTATTTCATCAATTATCTTTTCTCGAACTTTTTCATCAAAAGTTCTAATTGTTCCTTTAAGTTTAGCCATGTCTGGTATAACCCCCCAATCAGCTTCTGAATTAAAAGATTCAATACTAATTAATGAAGGGTTCCTGGTATCAATTTTTCTTGCATTCATTTTATATAGTTGGTTAACCAGTTCACTTGCTGCTAATAAAGGTTCTTCTGTTTCATTAGGAGCTGAACTATGACCTCCTCCCCCTTTGAAGTTCAACCAAATATTATCAACTGAAGCCATCATTGGCCCTTTATTTATCATAATTTTACCTGATTCAATTGGAGACCATACGTGAATTCCAAAAATTGCATCAGCATCATCAATTACACCTGATTTTTCCATTAATTTTGCTCCACAGCCGCGTTCTTCATCAGGCTGGAATAAAAATTTGATTTTTCCCTTAATTTCCGATTTGTGTTCAGTTAATATATGGGCTGCTCCTAGCAGCATAGCTATATGTGAATCATGACCACAGGCATGCATAATTCCTTCATTTTGAGATCGAAAATTATTTTTATTAGGTAAATGATCTGGATCTGTACTTTCATTAACCTGTAAAGCATCCATATCTGATCTCAAAACAACTGTTTTGCCGGGAGTTTTACCTTCTAAAATCCCCAATATACCAGTTGGACCATGGCTTTCTTTTAAATTTTCTCCTAAAGTTTTCCCGGTAACTGTTAATGTATTAAGGTTAAGTTCTTC
>CAZLIW010000449.1:0-1553 GCA_964559325.1 uncultured Halanaerobium sp.
ATTTAAAACCTAATTTTCAAAATTAAAACTCCTAACACAAAATATTAGCACTTCTACTTTTTTTTATTTTTTCAAATAAATTTTTTTTATATAAATAAACGCTTACACCACCTTAGCAAACACCCCTCCCTAATTTTTGGATTGGTGTATTACCCCTAATACATTATCCCTCATAAGGAAATTCCTTATGTAGTAATTATAAAATTCAAATCATATTTGTTATGGTAATAATTAAAGATTATGCACTAAGAGAAAATTCTCTTGGAGAAACTTTTTATGCGCTATTAGTGCAAGGTGGAATTGAAGTTGTTAAATCTAAAGAGTCTGGCAGAAATTACATCACTGCAAAAACTGCATCTGTGCCAAGCACTTTTCCCGAAGAAGTTTGTAAAAATTTAACTGAGCCAGGTAATTCCTGTCCAATTAAAAAAGTTGAATGTGAGCCTTATGAAATTACAGACCAGGAAACGGGTGAAGTAAGACAGTTAAACTTCCGGTACGAATATATCCAGGAGGGTGAAACAGTTGATGAAGTAATTCACGAAGACCAGGTACAATCAATGTCAAACTAACCAAAGGGAAGGAAACTTCCCTTTTTTAAAACTTTTTAAATTATGGAATTAAAACAAGAACAACGCAAAAAAGTTAAAATAAAATTGGGTATACAAGGACCATCAGGTTCAGGAAAAACCTACAGTTCTCTCCTACTTGCAAACGGACTAGTTACTGACTGGTCTAAAATTGCTGTAATAGATACTGAAAATAATTCATCTCATTTATATTCTCATCTTGGTGATTATAAAGTATTAAGTCTATCAGCACCTTTTGCACCCGAACGTTATATTCAAGCCATAGAAACCTGTGAAAAAGCAGGAATAGAAGTAATTATTATAGATTCAATAAGCCAGGAGTGGGAAGGTACAGGTGGTATATTAGAAATACATAACAAGATGACAGGTAACAGCTTTACCAATTGGCACAAAGTTACGCCACGTCATAATGCATTCATTCAAAAGATGCTACAATCACCAGCGCACATTATTGCTACCATTAGAAGTAAACAAGATTATGTTCTTTCAGACAAAAATGGGAAGATGGTGCCTGAGAAGGTAGGATTAAAAGGAATTACCAGAGATGGAGTTGATTACGAACTCACTATGGTTTTTGATATTGACATTAAACATTTCAGCACTGTATCAAAAGACCGTACCGGATTGTATGTAGATAAACCTGCATTTCTAATCTCACAAGCTACAGGCAAAAGAATCAAAAACTGGTGTAGCCAGGGTATTAGCATTAATGACATAACACAAGAAATTAATAAAGCTAATACGGATGCTGAACTGCATGAAATCTACGATAGACATCCAGATTTTAAAAAACAACTTTATCCAATCATTATCAAACGCAAAGAAGTATTGGATAATAAACCTGTTAACTTAAACGCTAAAACATAAATTTATGGAATTAAAAACTGTAAACCCAACAAGTATAATAAAAGCTGAAGATGTTGAAATACTGCCTTCAGATGATTTTATAAAAGCAAATAAAAA
>CAZLIW010000450.1:0-1552 GCA_964559325.1 uncultured Halanaerobium sp.
CAATGATGACTTTAGAATGATAAGATATTTCAAAAATATTTTTATTGATTGGATGGACTTAAAGGCGATTAAGAAATTAGATTATTTACTAGAAGAGTATGTTGCAGATGGTCTGGTTATTAATATAATTTATCAACAAATAGATAATAGAAAAGATATTTCTGATTGGATAAAATCCATTGACATTAATTCATATATGAAGAATAGAATTGTTTTTAATTTGCCACACGAGTCTTGGTATAAAGAAAGGATTGATGATTTATATTTATACAAGGCAATTGTCAATCTTGAAAAAAATAAAGTGATTTTAAATGCTGGAATAGAAACAAAACACGAATTGGGGATTTATAAAAATGATGTTATAGAATCATTGAAAAATTATGTTGCTGAGAAATATTTCAAAGGATTAAATACTGGGTTTTATTTACCGGATCATAAACTAGGAGAAATGGTAGAAGTAAAAATAAATCGTGCTTCCGAATTGAATTTCTTTGTATCGGAACTTTGCAGACGGCAGTATAAAGATTCCCCGATAATAAACAATGAGATGATAAATAAGAATAGTGTAACGAAGCAAGTATTAAATGCCAGAAATAAAATTGTCGAAATGATTTTTTCTGGGCTTGAATATTTGAAGGAAGATCAGATTTGTGGAAAATCTCCGGAATTTACTATATTAAGAGCTACAATTATAAACGAAAGGTTACTTGACAAAGAAGTCTTCATAAGTGAAGAAAATAGTGGAATCAAGGCTGTAATAACTATTATCAAAAAATTTGTGAATTCAACCGATGGTTCATCTAGGGATTTTAGCGAACTGTATAAGGATTTAATGGGTGGGACTATCGGTATGAGAAGTGGGCCTATACCGATTTATTTGGCATGGGTTTTGAAATCATATGAAGATTTTATTTCAATATATAAAGGATCACAAGAAGTACCATTGTCATTAAATACAATAAATGGGATTAACAATAAGCCTGAAGATTATTCATTATATTTGGAAAACGAAACAAATGATAAAAGATATTTTTTGAATGAATTAAAAGAAATCTTTAATGAAATAGGAATAGGCTATGAATATTCTGGAAAAGATGTACTTTCGAGCAGCATATTTACTGAAGCTACTTGCTTGATTCAAAAATTTTTTAAGTCAATACCAAAATGCGCAAGAGAAGTGGAATGCCGTTTTGGAAACGAAGCAGACAAATTACCTTATAGGGCTTTGAAATTTAGAAAATATTTTTTAAAGTATTCAATAAATTCTAGAGAAGCGTTAATGGAATGGATACCAAAGGAGTTATTTGGCGAAATTTCATATAAAAAGATGACACTACAATTAAAAGAAATTGTTAACATGTACAATTGTTATTATAGCGAACTAGAAAATCATGTACTATCTAAAACGCGAGCTTTGTTTAATGATGAGTATGAAGGCAGTTTTTCAACACTATTAAGAATCTGGGTAGCAGAATTATCACCTGAAATATTCGAATATAAACATGAAAGGAAATATCGCGAATTATTGAATTATTTAAAACATGAAATGAAA
>CAZLIW010000451.1:0-1541 GCA_964559325.1 uncultured Halanaerobium sp.
AATATAATGTAAATTTTTAAAAAAAGAAAAACCCGGCTTATTTCAAGCTGAGTTCAGACTAAAAATAATAAAATTAATGGCTGTCAGAGTATAACTTTTTTAGCAGATAGGTTAATTTATCAAATTATAGATTTAATTTTTTGTACAAATTTTATTTTTTTAGTGTAGTTTTTAGTCAAGTGCTATTTTTAATTTGAAATTTAATTTATTCATCTTCTTCTAAAGTTTTCCTGATAAAATTATTCATCTCTGTAAAATGTGAACCCTTCCAGTATATTTTGCTGCATTCTGGACAGAGATAAAATTTATGAAAGTATTTTTTTGTTTTTGGTTCCAGTCTGTCCATGATTTCATTTTTATTCACCGGAATAAGTTCGGTATTACATTCCATACAGCGCCCAAAAGCAGAAATTTTATTTTTTAACTTATATCGCCACAGGACAGTTCTGAGCTGAACTGCTGGATCATCATATCTTATAAAAAATCCATAAACAATTTTACTTCTTTTTAGGAGACCCAGATCTCGAGTTAAAAGTATCCTTTTTTCTCTGGCTGATATTTCTGCCAGCTCCGGATCCTGATAATTGTTTTTATACAGAGTATCAAAACCAAGCATCCGCAGATAGCGGGCAAGTTTTCCCAGGTGACTGTCCAGTATAAATCTGTATTTTCCCTGATAGGGTTCTCTCAGCTGTATTTCTTTTGGGAAATTTAATTTTCTCATGGCAGGAAATACAGACAGATAATCCTGATTGTTAACAAGTGCTGAAAAATCAGCCTGCCTGCCGTTCTGGATAACAGCAGCAACTTCTGTATGAGGAACTCCCATACTTTCAACACAGTCTTTAACAGTCTGCCTGCCTCTGAAGCTGTAAGTTCTAACTTTTTGTTCAAAATTTTTCTTAAAAAAATCATTTAACTCTCCATAAAAGCGAAAATATGCTTTTTTCACAACTACTCCCCCCTGCATCAGTCCAAATTAAACTGCAGAAATATAATTCCATTTTAAAATACATAGTATTTACTTAATAAACGTCAATTTTTGCCGATCCACGGGACAAACCCTTCTGGTTTTCTATCAATAAAATTTATAACCGGCAAATAACCCAGCTGGGTTATTTCATCTAATTCAGTAATTTTAATAAAAAAAGAGGAAACACTACTAATGTTTCCTCCATCTTTAGATCATTATATTTATACTGCAGAAACTGAGTTATTTTAGATTAAAAAACGCATCTTTGCCTGCATATTCTGCTGCATCTCCCAGCAGTTCTTCAATTCTCATTAATTGATTATATTTGGCAACCCTTTCCGAGCGGGCAGGAGCACCTGTTTTAATCTGTCCGGTATTCATTGCCACAACTAAATCTGCAATGGTTACATCCTCTGTCTCACCAGAACGATGTGAAACAACAGAAGTAAATCCTGCTCTTGTTGCCATTTCTATTGTTTCCAGAGTTTCAGTTAAGGTTCCAATCTGATTTACTTTTATAAGGATGGAATTGCTGGCTTTTTCCTTAATACCTCTGCTCAATCTTTCA
>CAZLIW010000452.1:0-1526 GCA_964559325.1 uncultured Halanaerobium sp.
ATCTCCTATGTCTAAGGTATCATGAAATTCTCTATTGTAAATTATGGCATGTTCGTCATAGACATCATCAATATATATTTCTGAATTTCCTTTTATTAAACCGAGCCCTTTAGTAACACAAAAACCTTCTGAACGCGTCTGAGTTGTGAGTCCTTTTGCTCCCACATCTGTTATTATTCTCTCTTCAGTTGGCAGGCTAATTACAGTTGTCAAAACTGTAGCTGCATTTCTGTCCAAACTTCCATATGCATTGGCCTGTGATGCATCCATAAATATATATGTGCCCGGTCTAATTTCTGTTATACCATCCAGGATTGGAAAATCGAACATCATCGAAGGAGTGGAACCAACACTTACTGTTTCTAATTCAAATCCCATATTTTCAGCAATTTCTGCAAAATGAAGGGTTCTCCTCTGACTGGTCAAATGAATTTCTCTGCAATCTTTCTTATTTTTAGCTCTATATGAATGTCCGTCATGTGAGAAAATACCCTTCAGATGAATATTATTACATTTTTTTAGATATTTAAGCAGGTTAATATAATCTTCTTCTTTAATAACTCCGGATCGTTCTTCTCCGACTTCAATTTCTATTAATATTTCAGCCTTATTTTTACTATCTGCAAAGTTTCTTTCTATCATCTTCAGCTGTTCTATGCTGTCAGCTCCAAAAGAAATATCAGCCTTTTCAGCAAGTTTTTTAATACGTGATAATTTAATGTCTCCCACTATTTCATTGGCAATAAAAATATCTTTCAATCCCTCTTCGGCCATCACTTCGGCTTCTCCTACTTTGGCAGTAGCAATACCGCTGGCCCCTAATTCCACCTGTTTAAGTGCCAGTGCTGACATTTTATGGGTTTTGGTGTGAGGCCTCAATTTAACCTTTTTCCTATCAGCATAATTCTGCATAAATTTACAGTTATCAATCATTATTTCTCTATCAATTAATAATGACGGTGTATCTAATTTCTTATAATTCACTTATTTTCCTCCCTTATGTTCTAGGTATTATATAAAGATATTTTAATTTTCACTGCTAAAACCTGTTACAACAAAGGGCATGACACTAATTACATGGTATGCGATCTTGCCTCTTTTTCTACTTTTATAATTTAGGAACTGGCATGTAAAACTATCTCTTTTGAATACTTCAAATCTATTTTTTTTACTAAGACCTTTCGTTTCAGACATAACTTAAACATCCTTTCTAGAGTAAGTCGCAAAACGTTCCTGGGATTTGCGCTCGTGACTGTTTCCTCAGGAACTGGCGTAAAGCTTGCATCAATATTTCTTGCTGCTATTATTGCAATCTTTATGACATAAGGCATGGCGCCAATCCCATGTAATCTGATCGTTTGCTTCTTTTGATCTTCTTTTTATATAATTGCTTATTAGCTTTATTTTTCCTGTTTGCTTTTTTAGTAATACAAATGTTATAATATAATTGAGGTGATTGACTATGAAAACCATAAAACTAAGAAAAGTTGGTAACAGCTACGGGTTTACTATTCCTAAAGAGCTTA
>CAZLIW010000453.1:0-1520 GCA_964559325.1 uncultured Halanaerobium sp.
GAATGGGAGACTTCTCAATTTAAAATAGCACTTGCATTTCCTGATGTTTATGAACTTGCTATGTCACATTTAGGCTTAAAAATACTTTATCATTTAATAAATAATGAAGAAGAATTTATTGCAGAGAGAGTTTATGCTCCCTGGACTGATATGGAGGAATTAATGAGAGAAATTGATATTCCTTTATTTACACTGGAGAGCTATCATGAAATTAAAGATTTTGACTTAATTGGATTCACCCTTCAGTATGAGATGAGTTATACAAATATTTTAAATATGCTTAATTTGAGCGGAATTCCTATTTACAGCAGTGAAAGAAAAGAGGAAGATCCTCTGGTTATTGCCGGTGGAGCAAATGTCTTTAATCCAGAACCAATTGCTGATTTTATTGACTTATTTTTTATAGGGGAAGCAGAAGATTTAATTATACCTTTTCTCAAAAAATATCAGGAGCTTAAAGAAAGTTCTTTGAAAAGAAAAGAAATTTTAGTTGAATTAAGTAAATTACCCGGTATTTATGTACCTTCACTGTATGATGTTCAATATGAAGGCAGAAAAGTTTTGTCATACAGCAGTTCCAAAACAGACAAAGAAAAAGTCAAAAAACAGCTGGTAAAAAATCTAGATCAGGCGTTTTATCCGGTTGATTTTATTGTTCCGTATAAAGATACAGTTCACGATAGAATTGTACTTGAAATTTCCAGAGGCTGTACAAGAAGCTGTAGATTTTGTGAAGCCGGAATGACCTACAGGCCTGTCAGAGAAAGAAGTGTAGAAAGGCTAGTTGATCTGGCTGAAAGAGCTGTTGACAGTACTGGTTTTGAAGAAATATCTCTTACTTCTTTAAGCACAGTAGATTATATTGAAATAAAAAAACTTGTAAAAGAAATGAGCCGCCGGTTTAGCGATAGAAAGATAAGTATTTCTCTTTCTTCATTAAGGGTGGATAAGTTTTCTGTGGAGCTGGCAGAAGAAGTGCAGAAAGTCCGCAAAACTGGTCTCACTTTTGCACCTGAGGCGGGAACACAGCGTTTGAGAGATGTTATTAATAAAAATGTGGATGAGGAAGAACTCTACAGTGCAGCTCAAGCAGCTTTTGAAAGCGGCTGGTCAAAAATAAAGCTGTATTTTATGATTGGACTTCCCACAGAAACTATGGAAGATATAGAAGGTATAGTTAGAATGGCCAGAAAGGTTCTGGAAATTGGTCGTCAAATAAGAAAAAATACCAAAAAGAAGATGAGGCGGATAGAAATTTCGATCAGTGTATCAACCTTTATTCCCAAACCTTTTACTCCCTTTCAGTGGGTAAAGATGGATGAAGTGAAAGAAATTATAGAAAAGCAGAATTATTTGCGTGATAATTTGCGGGGGAGAGGACTCAACTTCAGCTGGAATGATCCTGAATTAAGCAGGCTGGAGGGTGTTATAGCACGTGGAGATAGGAGACTTGCAGCTGTTATTGCAGATGCCTGGGGAAAAGGGAGCAGATTTGAAGGCTGGAATGAATTATTTAATCC
>CAZLIW010000454.1:0-1518 GCA_964559325.1 uncultured Halanaerobium sp.
GTGAAAAAGCTCGCAGTTGCTAAAGCAGAAGCTGTATCAGATCTAGTTGAAGATACGATAATAATCGCTGCTGATACTGTTGTTGTATATAAGGATAGAGTACTGAATAAACCGGAAGATGCAGAAGATGCCAAAAATATGCTTTCCTCTTTAAGTGGTGAGAAACATCAGGTTATAACTGCAGTAGCTTTAATGAATTCTGAAACCAATGAATATCTGGTAGAACATGATATTACAAGTGTTTATATGGAAGAAATTTTCGAAGAAGAAATAAATAAATATATTGAAACAGGAGAACCAATGGATAAAGCAGGTGCATATGCAATTCAGGGGTTAGGAGCATTATTTGTAAAAAAGATCAAAGGTTCTTATTATTCTGTAGTTGGTTTACCATTAAATAGACTGGCAAAAATGTTGAAGAAATTTAATTATGGAATCCTATAAGAGAAAGGAGTTTATTTTGATGGAGGCCGGAAAAGATAGGTTTACCATCAAAGAATTACCGGAAGAAGAAAGGCCGAGAGAAAAACTGTTGTCTAAAGGAGCAGAATTTTTAAGTAATGCAGAGCTTCTGGCACTAATTATTAGGACTGGGAGCAGAGAAAAGACTGCTGTGGAGCTTGCTCAGCACATTATTAATTTTTTTGGTGGATTAAAAAATTTAATTAATTTAAGCTGTGAAGAACTGAAAACTGTTAAAGGTGTTGGCAAAGCAAAAGCAGCACAAATATCTTCTTTAGTAGAACTGTCAAAAAGAATTTCTAAAACAAAAGTGGAAAAAGGAAAAACAATTTTTACTCCATCTAAAGCTGCAGAGATTTTGATGGAAGATATGCGTTATTTAGAGCAGGAAGTTGTCAAAACAGTTCTGCTTGATGTTAAAAATAAGATTATTAAAATTGCTGAAATTACAAAAGGCGGATTATCCAGTTCAATTGTGCATCCCAGAGATGTTTTCAAAGAGGCAATACGTAAAAACAGTGCAGCAATAATCATGGCACATAATCATCCAAGTGGTGAACCTACACCAAGTTCTGAGGATATCAGAATCAGCAAAAAAATTGCTAAATCAGGAACTATACTGGGCATTGAACTGGTTGATCATATAATAATTGGTGATGGAAAGTATGTAAGTTTAAAAGAAGAAGATTTGATTTGAAAGGGGTATTTCATAGATGATATTTAAATTTTTGAGTGCACCGTTTTCTCGGGATATGGGAGTTGACCTGGGAACAGCCAATACACTTGTGTATATAAAAGGAAAGGGAATATTAATTCGGGAACCATCTGTTGTGGCTCTGCGAAAAAATAAGCAGGAAGTTCTGGCTGTTGGTGATGATGCAAAAAGGATGATTGGTAGAACTCCCGGAAATATAATTGCAGTTAGACCGATGAAAGATGGTGTTATTGCAGATTTTGATGTTACAGAAACAATGCTCAGATATTTTATTACAAAGGCACATAAGAGGAGCCGCATGGTTAGACCGAGAATAATTATATGTGTTCCTTCTGGTGTTA
>CAZLIW010000455.1:0-1518 GCA_964559325.1 uncultured Halanaerobium sp.
AGGCAGTCCCCATTCTTCACCCAGGCGTGCATAAAGATCTCCTGCCAATTTTTCTTCTTCATACATAAATTCTAAATCTGCTATCTGCTTTTCATTCAGTTCATATACCGGATAGTCATTTACAAGTTCTTCTGGACTGTGAATTCTATTTCCCGGGCCCTTAGCCATCACAACACCTGCACCTGAAGCTAATAATATGGATGTTATTAATAAAGCTGTTAATAGTTTTTTCATTTTTAAATTCACTCCTATTGTTTTGTTTAAAATTTTTCTTTCTTTTTGATTCTAAGTTAATTATAGGAGTAAATTTTGAAGGAAATATGAATATAGAAAATTATATACAAAAATTAAATATTAAATTTGCAGAAAGCAATTCTTAAAATGGAGTATTATTTTTATCTATTAAAAATAGCCAGAAATTTTAAATCTGCTTTAATCAATTATTTATTTTTTTATCAGCTTTATTAACTGCTTCAACAAATCTATCCCATTCCTCTTTTCTGAAGGCACAGCTTGCCGATACATCTTCTGAGGCAAGAAAAAGTCCAATTTCTTCAGCTGAAGCACTTACTCCGACGGTTAACTTTTCACCAATTTTTAATTCATCTAAAATATCTTCCATTATCATTTCCCCCTATTTCATTAATTTTTTAATTATTGATCTGCCAATTACCTTATTTTTTGCCCTTTTGGCAATCTTTTTGGGACTGCCGCTGCTTAAGGTTTCTACATCATTTGCAGTTCTGGCCAATTTGTAAAGAAACGAAACTAACTTTGCCATTTTACCACCTCTTAATTATAGTTAACCAGAAAATAAATTTATTTAAAATTTAAAACTAAGATTAAAAACTGTCCCTCTTCTGTTATTATAACTTAATCCTAAATCTAATTTTTGATTATAGTTATAAGCTATTCCTAATTCATACATTGTATTATGATCAGTATCTGTTTTACCTTTATATGTCCAGCCTGTTGCTCTGGATATATTAACATCTGTATATTCTATTATGCTGATCCCTGCTTTTCCAATTAGTGAAAATGAATTGATTATTTGATAATCATAAATCAAATACATACCTAATTCTTCTGAAATATGAGTTCCAGCATAGTAATAATCATAATGTGGGACAGAATAATCATTTTCGGGATAGTTTATTTCTGAATCAGTTTCCTTAGAGAAAAAGCCGATACCAAAACTATTTTTATTTCTATAATTTCTTAAATATTCAACTCCAAAACTGTGACCATCATTGTCTTCTCCTCCATAGCCATAGTTTATATTAAGTTTAGTATCATCTGCATTTGCCGCTGCTGGAACAGTAATTATCAATATGATGCTGATTAAAATAATTAATGATGTTCTTTTTAACACATAATCCACCTCATTATTTTTTATTTAACTTTATTTAAAATGAAAAGTCTAGAATTTATCAGCTCATATATTCTTATTTTTATTTTTATAATAACACAGGGGTGTGACAGCATTGTGTCGTAGTGATATAAGAAAACTTTTTAATA
>CAZLIW010000456.1:0-1515 GCA_964559325.1 uncultured Halanaerobium sp.
CCCGAACCAAATAAAGAAGAAATTAAAACTGCATTAGAAGGCAATTTATGCCGCTGTACGGGATATCAGCAGATTATTGATGCAGTAGAAGCTGCAGCAGCTGAATGGGGGAAGTAAGATGAGCAAAATTTTAATTAAAAATTTAAAAGAAATAATAACTATGAATGATAATAGAGAGCGTCTAAAAGACAGCAGTTTGCTGATAGAAGATAATAAGATTGTCAAAATTGCCAAAAATATAGAGGAAAGAGATGTAGACAAAGTAATTGATGGAAGCAAATATTATCTTTTTCCCGGTCTTGTTAATACACATCATCATTTTTATCAGACACTTACGCGTAATTTACCAGATGCACAGCAGGTAGAGCTTTTTGACTGGTTAAAATATCTGTACCCTATCTGGGCCAACCTGTCTCCAGAAGCGGTATACTACAGTACACTTCTTGCTTCAGCAGAATTATTAAAAACTGGGTGTACAACTTCGAGTGATCAATTTTATGTTTTTCCTAAAAATCAGCCTGATAATCTGCTTGATTATCAGTTTGATGCAGCAGAAGATATTGGTATAAGATTACATGCCTGTCGGGGAAGTATGTCGCTGAGCGAAAAAGATGGCGGCCTGCCTCCTGATAATGTTGTTCAGACAGATAAGGAAATAATAGATGATTCTCTCAGATTGATAGAAAAATATCATGATAGCAGTGCTTTTGCCATGAAGAGACTTGTACTTGCACCATGTTCTCCTTTTTCTGTGACTGAAGATTTAATGGTAGAGTCGGTAAAGCTGGCCCGGGAATATGGAGTTCAGTGCCATACACATCTGGCTGAAACAAAAGATGAAGAAAAATATGTGCTGGATAGATTTGATATGAGACCTCTTGCCTATATGGAAAAACTGGGCTGGATTGGAGAAGATATATGGTATGCACATGGTGTACATCTAAATACAGATGAGCTTAAAAAAATGGCTGAAACCAAAACAGGTATTGCACACTGCCCTGTGTCAAATATGAAGCTTTCTTCTGGTGCGGCAAAAGTACCAGAAATGATTTCTCTAGGAGTTCCAGTAGCTCTTGCAGTAGATGGAAGTGCAAGTAATGATTCTTCAAACATGATTTTGGAGATGAAGTCTGCATTTCTAATGCACAGACTTGTTCACGGTATGAATTCGATTACTACAGAAGATGTACTTTCACTTGCAACAAATGGAGGAAGAGATGTCTTAAATCAGCCAGCAATTGGCAGTCTGGAAGAAGGAAAAGCAGCAGATATGTTTATGATTAGTTCAGAAAGGCTTGGCTTTGCCGGTGGACTATATGATCCTGTTTCAGCAATTATAAATACAGGTGACAGCCAGGAAGTGGACTATACAATTGTTAACGGCAAAATAGTAGTCGAAAATGGAAAATTAACAAATGTTGATGAAAAAGAAATTATCAGCAGGACAAATGAAATATCCCGAAAAATGATTGTTGGCAGATAAATTTCATAATTCAGTGTAATTTTAAAAATAAT
>CAZLIW010000457.1:0-1514 GCA_964559325.1 uncultured Halanaerobium sp.
AGTGGAAGAGTTAAATTAATATACTTATTACTTTAGGAGGTGAGGCCTGAAAAGAAATGAGAAAAAGCGCCAGAGCTTGGATGGACGCAAAAAATCCAAGTTGACGAGGAAGAGAGTTATCGAAAATTCGGCGGATGCTCTCAGGTACTGGCCGAGTACCTAATAGTTTGTCTTTAAAAACTAATAAGTGATTATCAGTACAGAGGAGATAAATATCGGCTGACAGTTAAATATAGAAAATAAATGGAGGTTAAATTAATCAATGTGTGGAATTGTAGGTTATATTGGAAATAATGATGCAGCATCAATTCTCATTTCAGGTTTAAAAAAACTTGAATACAGAGGATATGATTCTGCGGGTATTGCAGTACACGAAAACAGTAAAATTAAAATAAAAAAGAAAAAAGGTAAACTGGATAACTTAATTTCAGAAATCGAATCAGAAATTTTTTCGGGTAAGACAGGGTTAGGACATACAAGATGGGCAACACACGGTAAGCCATCAGACAGTAATTCTCATCCACATGATGATTATAATGGAGAGATAGTAATTGTTCATAATGGGATTATTGAGAATTTTGAAAGTTTAAAAAAAGATCTGATAGCAAAAGGACATCAGTTTAAATCAGATACTGATACTGAAGTTGTGGCCCACCTTATTTCCAGTAATTACGAAGATGATCTAAAACAGGCAGTTGAGAAATCTGTACAGAAACTTGAAGGGTCTTTTGCAATGGCAGTTATGGCTGTAGATCAAGATGATCGTATTATAGCTGTCCGCAAAGACAGCCCTCTAATTATTGGTATCGGAGAAAATGAAAACTTTTTGGCATCTGATATTCCTGCATATTTGAGCAGAACCAATGATTTTTATATTTTAGAGGATGGGGAACTGGCTGAGATAAGGAAGGATTCTATAGATATCTATAGTTTTTCTTCTGGTGAAAAAAAAGAAAAAATCAAGACACATATAGACTGGGATGCTGAGATGGCTGAAAAACAGGGTTATGTACATTTTATGCTAAAGGAAATTAATGAACAGCCTGAAGCTTTAAAATGGCTGCTTCAGGACCGCTTAAAAGACGGCCAGATAGATCTCAGAGACAGTAATATTGATAAAAAATGGCTGTCTAAATACAGCAAAATTCATATTGTTGCCTGTGGAACTGCCTATCATTCCGGACTGCTGGCAAAATATCTGTATGAAGAACTGCTGCAGATATCGGTTGAAGTTGAGGTTGCGTCAGAATACCGATACAGAAAACCGCTTGCAGATAAATCTACCCTCATGATTGCTGTAAGTCAGTCAGGAGAAACAGCAGATACACTTGCTGCACTTAGACTTGCTAAAAAGAAAGGGGCAGATATTCTGGCATTTACAAATTCCAGAGACAGCAGTATTGCCAGAGAATCTGATATGGTTCTTTATTTAAATGCAGGTCCGGAAATTGCTGTGGCATCTACCAAAGCATATACTAATATGGTAGCTGCTTTTTATATGCTGGTTCTTGACG
>CAZLIW010000458.1:0-1509 GCA_964559325.1 uncultured Halanaerobium sp.
CATATCTGATCTCAAAACAACTGTTTTGCCAGGAGTTTTACCTTCTAAAATCCCCAATATACCGGTTGGACCATGACTTTCTTTTAAATCTTCTCCTAACTTATCTAATTCTTTTTTTATGTCTTCTCTACTGTATAGATTATCTTTTATTTCTAATCCTAAATTTTCTAATTCTTTTTTTATAAATTTACTGGTTTCATGTTCAGCCAAACCTAATTCTGGATTTTGATGAATTTTTCTTCTATGTTCAATTATTTTATCAGAAATTTCATCTGCTTTATTAATGATTTTATCTATAACTTCTTTTTTCAAATTCATCAATTTACACCTCCATCTTGCTATCTTTTTAAATATGGGGTTTCTTTAAATCAGCTAGTAATCTATCAGAAACCCCATATTTCTTTGTCTAACTTCAAAAGCTACTCATTAAAACTGGTGCTTTGATCATAATCTAACTGACCATTATTTCCAAAAAATTCTTTAGTAAGTCTTTTTACATCACCAATGAAGAAAGTGATTACTACTGCATTGATTGCAACTGTTAATGCCATAAATAGATCAAATAATCCCCAGACTACCTGTAAACCACCAACTGCACCGATTATAATAGCAATTATAAATAAATATCTAAAAGGTTTAACTATCTTATCTCCAAACACATATTGAGCACCTGTCTCTGCATAATATTCAGCTACTAAAATAGTTGTGTAGGCAAAAAATGCAGTTGAAATTGTAACAATCAAATCTCCCGGTCCTGGAAGTCCCTGACCAAATGATAATGCTGTAAGACTTGCACCAACTTCTCCACTGGTTAAAGTTCCTGTCACCATTATTACTAATCCAGTCATTGTACACATTACAAGAGTATCTATAAAAACCTCAAAAATTACCCAGAATCCCTGACGAGCTGGATGGTCTGTTTGAGCAGTTGCATGGGCCATTGGTGAAGTACCCATACCAGCTTCATTAGAAAATACTCCTCTTGAAAAACCATGGCGAATAACAACCATTACAGTAGCACCAGCAAATCCACCAGTTGCAGCCATTCCATTAAAAGCTGAAGAAACAATTTGACTTAAAACTTGAGGTATAACATTAATATGGGTTATAAGAATTGTAAGAGCACCGAAAAAATATATCACTGCCATGATAGGAACAATTCTTTCTGCAACTTTACCGATTCTTTTAATCCCTCCAATAATTACTATACCAACCAGAATAGCTGTTACAATTCCTACCGCCATATTATTCCAGCCAAAAGACAGGCTCAAAACATCTGCTAAAGCATTAGACTGAACAGCGCCACCTATCCAGAACTGTATGAAAAACAGGAAACTCCAGATAGAAGCCAGCCATTTCCATTTACTTCCTAAACCATTAGTTACAACATACATAAATCCTCCGCGATAAACTCCTTCAGAATCCTTTTCTCTATAAAAAATTCCCAGAACAATCTCAGCATATTTAACAATAGCTGCAAGTAAAGCTACTACCCACATCCAAAAAATA
>CAZLIW010000459.1:0-1503 GCA_964559325.1 uncultured Halanaerobium sp.
TGTGGCTTTCGTTCATTTCTATTTAATTTATCTGTTAAAATAGATTTCAGGGCAAGCCTGCGCATCTTTTTGGTTAGCTTTTTATCATAATCTCTCGGAGTAGGCCCAAATGTAATTCCTCCTCCCACCCAAAGAGGTGAACGAATACTTCCATGGCGTGCACGTCCTGTACCTTTTTGTCTCCAGGGCTTGCGGCCACCACCCCTAACCTTGCCTCTTGTTTTTGTAGAAGCATTTCCACTTCTTCTAGAAGCAAGCTGTGCATTTACAACCTGATGAACTACATGTTCATTTATTTTTTCGTTAAATACAGATTCATTTAAACTGACTTTATCTATTTCTTCCCCAGTTTGGTCGAATTTTGCTACCTGCGGCATCTGTAAATCCTCCTTCCTCTAACTTTATTTAATTTTCCACAGTCTGGATTTCTAGGATACCTTTTTTGGGTCCTGGAACAGGGCCTTTTATTAACAATACATTGCGCTCTGTATCCACTTTTACGATTTCCAGATTTTTTTCTGTTACTTTATTTGAACCCATTCTACCGGGCATTTTAAATCCTTTAAATACTCTTCTTGCATCTACAGCTCCAATTGAACCTGGTGCACGATGGAAATGTGAACCATGTGTTTTTGGACCTGCATTGTGATTCCAGCGCTTGATATTCCCTGCAAATCCTTTACCTTTTGAAATACCGGTTACATTTACCAGCTCACCGGCCTCAAAAATATCTACAGTTATTTCACTGCCTTCACTAACATCCATATCAATATTTTTAAATTCCTTAAGATGTTTTTTTGCTTCTATATCTCTGCTTTCAAATTGGCCTTTCATGGGTTTGTTCAGCCTCTGAGTTTTAACTTCTCCAAAACCCAGCTGTACTGCATTATAGCCGTCCTTTTCAGTAGTTTTTACCTGTGTAACAACACAGGGGCCGGCTTCTACCGCTGTTACAGGCACAACTTCACCACTATCTTTAAAATACTGAGTCATTCCCAGTTTTTTAGCAATTATAGTTTTTGCCATGGCCTAATACACCTCCTGACATTAAAGTTTAATTTCTATATTTACTCCTGCGGGCAAATCAAGTCTCATTAATGAATCAACGGTCTTTGAAGTTGGATCTAAAATATCAATCAACCTTTTATGAGTCCGCATTTCAAATTGTTCTCTTGCATCTTTATGAACATGAGGTGAACGAAGTACAGTAAATACTTCCTTCTCTGTTGGAAGAGGCACAGGGCCTGATACGTTTGCTCCTGTTCTTTCAGCAGTAGAAACAATTTTCTGAGCTGATTGATCCAGAAGCTCATGTTCATAAGCTTTTAGGCGAATCCTTATTTTTTCATGTTTTGCCATTTGCTTACCTCCTTCATCTATCCGGTTTCGGCTGTATATAAGCAGCATAGAAAAAGAGAGGAGAGTAGCTCCTCTACTTTTTTAATACCTACTCAATAATTTCAGTAACAACTCCGGCACCAACTGTATGGCCGCCTTCACGGA
>CAZLIW010000460.1:0-1502 GCA_964559325.1 uncultured Halanaerobium sp.
AACTGCTCCAGCTGCATTGGTGCTAAAACTATTATTATTCATCTGCAGTTTTAGGCTCTCATCTTCTCTTAGCTCAGATTCAAGTACAAAAGCTCTATTATTACCTAAAGATGATACTCCTGCAGGCATTATTTGGGACTCTAGAGCTACTCCAGTATTCTGTTCAAAAACATTGTTGTTTATATTAATCTCACCTTTTACATCTCTACCATATATTAAGTTTCCACTTCCATCAGCATCTATTTTGAGTTTTAATCCAGAGACTGTGGTATTATCACTTAGATTAATTAATGCAGGGTATACTGGTTCACTCTTCCTAACTCTTATTTCTTCAGAAGGATTACCTGTCAATACTGCCTGTTTACCTTCCGGTCTAAAAAATGCTTTTCTGTTTTCTTCTCCACCGGCTCTTACTTCCAGATATCCTCCTGGAGATAGTAATTTTTGTCCTGATTTTAATTTAAAAACATTATTTACTATTTCTCCATTATCTCCGAGAAAAATCATTATATCATTTTCTCCTGCTATATTCTGAATCTCATCAATATTTGTGGGATTTTCTTTGCTTCCATCTCCACTGCCATCTTTACTCACATAGTAAATACTGCCCAGTTCGTCTCCAGTAGCAGGATCTAAAGCGGCTGCTTCTTTTCCATTTCTATTTGATTTTTCAGGATCTGCTTCTCCTATCACTACATTTAAATCTCTTACTGGAGCTTCTGTCATTCTTTTTTCTAAAATGCTTTTTTCTTCTTTTTTTCTACTGCTTTTTGCAGCTGTTTTACCAAAAGGAATTGACATAGAAAATGTTGCTTCTGTGTCACTACCTTCTATGCTGTCATCTTTCCATTTAACCCCAAGATTATAATATTTACCTCCTGGATCTCCGAACTGTTTATCTATTCTCAATTCTTTACCGGTTAAATCTTTTATATCAGAATCAAAAAATCTATATAATCTGGCATGTACTCCTACATTGTTTAGAGGACCTTCCAGATTACGCCAGCGTTTGGAGACTTCGAAGTCAAGTCCATCCATACCTGTAAAAAATGATTTTTTATAGACCAATCTTCCTCCTGCCATTATTGCTTTATCATTAGCAGGATTTTCTAATCTTTCATTATCTGCCAGATATGCATTTAATCTTAAATCTAATTTATCTGTTAAAATTTCTCCACCCAGGGTCCACATATCCCAGTAATGATCCAATTCTTTTCTCCTGTCGCGAAATAGATATATACCTGCAATATGTTTATCTTTATAATTCTGTCTGTATCCCAAACCAAGATTCCACTCATTTACATCATTATCAAAATCTGTTCTAGCTCTTAAATCTGTATAAAATATTGAGTCATCTGAATTTTTAAGTGGATATAGTATTCCCAGCTGTCCTATACCTCCATCTTCAGTGACTGCGTTTATATTGAACCTCGGACTTCTCTCTTCATTTTCAGCAGAAATACTTAAAGTAAAAACTATAAGCACTATTAATGCTAATAATA